>JBEBWU010000132.1:0-6097 GCA_040391985.1 Entomomonas sp.
AAAGTAACAATAAACAAGTTATTTAATTGAGTGGCTGAATAATGATAATTTCCTATAGGTAGAATCTTAACAATAGTCATTTGATTTCGAGATATAGGGCTAATAGTTTGTATGAGTGTTTCAGACTCTACTACATTTATTTCTTTTTGTAATGAGCTAGGTAATATAGTGTTAGGTATATTGATTATAATTTTTCCTGCTTTTTCTTGTATCGTGGGAGAAATACTTTGGTTAGGTAGGCTAATAGTTACTATGCTTTGAGCCTTATCACCACGCATAAAAGTTATATTTTTTACAAGATTATTAGACTCAGCAGCTAGAGAATTGAATGACAATATTATTAATAAAATACTGATAATAATCTGGCGATAAGTTATTGTTATAGACATTAAGTAATCCTTACATCTTTAGGATTGCTTAATTTAACAGAAGTTGATAGTAGTTGGGCTGTTAAATATCAAGAAATCAAATTTATTTAAATGGTTAGTAGTTTTTGCTACTACTAACCATTTAAACTACGTTTTACTTCTATAATATTAGGTAGCTGAGAAATACGGCTTAGTAGTCTGCCTAGTGCATCTAAACCAGTGATCTCAATGGTTAATTTCATAGAGGCGGTATTATCTTCTTTATTTGATAAGGTATTTACTGCCAGCGCATTAATTTTTTCATTTAATAACAATTGTGAAATATCGCGTAGTAAGCCTGAGCGATCATAGGCTTTAATTTGGATATCCACTGGATAGGTTTTAGCAGGTACAGGACCCCAGTCCACTTGGATCATACGTTCTGGTTCACGGCTAGCTAGCTGTAGAGCATTAGGGCAGTCTTGACGGTGGATAGTTACACCACGTCCTACCGTAATATAGCCAATCACTGCATCACCAGGCAAAGGATGGCAACAGTTAGCCATCTGTGTCATCAGGTTACCAACACCTTGAATTTGAATTTCACCTGGATTATTACCAATTTTGCTAGGACGACGTTGAATTAATTCAAGTTGTTCAACTTCATTACTGGTAGGCTCTATTAATTGATGGGCAAGATTCACAATATGTGCTAAACGTAAATCACCAGCACCTAAACCAGCAAAGAGGTCTTCAGCATTTTTAACATTTGCTTTCTCTGCTAGTTTTTCAAAATTAACGTGGTGTAAAGCTAAACGTGATAATTCACGTTCTATCATGGTTTTACCCGCCGCAACGTTTTGATCACGGTCTTGTAGTTTAAACCAATGAATAATTTTGGCACGTGCTTTAGAGGTGTTGATATAACCTAAGTTAGGGTTTAGCCAGTCACGACTAGGACCACCTTCTTTACTGGTAATTATCTCAACTTGTTCACCTGTTTTTAGGTTGTAGTTGAGCGGTACAATACGACCATCTATCTTAGCGCCACGGCAACGATGGCCTACTTCGGTATGCACACGATAAGCAAAATCTAACGGAGTAGCACCTTTAGGTAGGTCAACGGCATGGCCATCAGGGGTAAAAACATAGACGCGATCAGGCTCAGTATCCAATCTTAATTGGTCTGCAATTCCCATAAAGTCGCCAAGTTCTTCTTGCCATTCTAAAACTTGACGCAACCATGCAATTTTTTCTTCATAATGATCAGATTTGCTTTTAACATCGGTGCCTTTATAACGCCAATGTGCACAAACACCTAGTTCAGCTTCTTCATGCATGGTTTGGGTACGGATTTGTACTTCTAGTACTTTGCCTTCTGGACCAATTACGGCTGTATGCAGAGAGCGGTAGCCATTTTCTTTTGGGTTGGCTATATAATCATCAAACTCTTTAGGAATATGGCGCCATAAGGTATGCACAATACCTAACGTGGTATAACAGTCAGCTAGTTCAGGTACTAATACACGAACGGCACGAACATCATAAATTTGGCTAAATTTTAACCCTTTGCGCTGCATTTTGCGCCAAATTGAGTAGATATGTTTCGCTCTACCACTGATATCCGCTTTAATATTTGCTTCTTCAAGTTTTTCACGAAGTTGCTGCATTACATCAGCAATATATTGTTCGCGGTCTAAACGACGTTCATGTAGAAGGGTAGCAATTTGTTTATATTGCTCTGGTTCTAAATAGCGAAATGAAAGGTCTTCTAATTCCCATTTAATATGACCAATGCCTAAACGATGGGCTAGCGGTGCATATATATCAGCCACTTCACGAGCTACTTTGATTTTACGTGCATTGTCAGCATTTTTCACAGCACGAATAGCACAGGTACGTTCTGCTAGTTTTATAAGTGCTACTCGCACATCATCAATCATGGCCACTAGCATTTTGCGTAGGTTTTCTACTTGTGCTTGTGGGGTTAGCATATCAGACTGCATAGGGTTATTAGCAAAGCTAATGGCAGCCATGCGTAGCACGCCTTCAATAAGTTTGGCGACAGTTTCACCAAACTTTTCTTGTACTTCTTCTAAGGTAATATATTTTTCACGCACTGCACGGTAAATAATAGCGGCAGTTAATGTTTCTTGGTCGAGGTTTAAATCAGCTAGAATCTCTGCTATATCTAAGCCAACATGAAAACAGGAAATATCCTCATTCCAACCTTTGTGAGAGGGCTTACTGGTATTAACAACATTGGCAACATACTCACAGACTTTGCGTAAAGCAGCAACATCTAAGCCTGAAACCATTGAATTAATGTGTTCCAGCCAAGCATCTAAGTTGATGCTACCATCTTCATTAATAGATTGATGTGCTTTAACTTGTACCATGAAACTACCTTATAGGGTGTTCGTAAATAAATTGCGTAATCTACTATTGTACTAAGATTGCTACTAACGCTCAAACAATACCATGACCTCACAATGTGAGGTTTGTGGAAACATGTCCATTATACCCGCTTTTTTAATTTGATAACCTTGCTCTATCAATAGCTTGGCGTCTCTTGCTAAGGTGGCTGGGTTACAAGAAACATAGAGTAAGCGATTTGTATCTAATTTTTTCATCTGTTTTATTATTTCCATTGCGCCATCTCTAGGTGGGTCTAATAGTACAGCAGAAAACTTTTCTTGAGCCCATATTTGTCCTGCTATGGGTTGCGTAAGATCAGCTTTATAGAATAAGGCATTCTCTATATGGTTTTGTTTAGCATTTTCTTTAGCTAAATTTACCATTCCTTCAATAGCTTCAACGGCAATTACTTGTTTGGCTTGTTTTGCCAGTGGTAGGGTAAAGTTACCTAAACCACAAAATAGGTCTAATACTGACTCATTAGCTTGCATTTGTAGCCAGTTCAACGCTTGTTGAACCATGATCTGATTAATTTCAGTATTAACCTGTATAAAGTCTCCCATACGATAATTTAGTTTAAGAGACTGCTGGTTAGCTAATAAATGGTAGCTTAAGGGTAATTCTGTTTGATAGGGTATAGGATCAGCCTTGCCTTGCAGCCATAATTGGCATTGTTGGGTCTGACAAAAAGTGTGTAGTGTATTGATATCTTTATCAGTCAGTGGTGCAGTGTGGCGAACCAGTAATGCATTCTGATCGCCTGAAAATAATTCTATATGGCCAATATGACGAGGTGCAGTGAGTTGTGTTAAACAATCAGGTAATTGCTGTAATAACTGGTTGAGAGATTCAGTTAGTACAAGACAATTGTTAATAGCAACAATTTGTTGACTAAACGCTGCCCTAAAGCCAATTTCTAACTGTTTGGTTTGTTCATTGTAACGAGTGGCAATACGTGCTCTGCGACGATAGCCAAAGGGTTTATTAATTAAAGGTGGTTGCCATTCTGGTAATGTAATATTGGCTATTCGTTGGAATTGTTCAATAACACTATTTTGTTTGAATTGTATCTGTTGTTCATAGGAAATATGCTGTAGTTCACAGCCGCCACAAGTCCCTGCATATTGGCAAGGAGGAGCTTGACGGATAGGTGAGGGAGTTATTACTCGTTCACACTTGGCATTTACCCATTTGCTTTGGCTAGAAACTACCCTTACAGCAACTTCTTCAGTGGGTAAGGCACCTGCTACAAACCATGTTCTATCATGAAAGTTAGCAATACCCCGTCCATCATGAGAGAGTCGATCAATGGTTAAGGTTTGTTTTTTGCCTACAGGTATTGTTTTACTATTGCTTGGTTTACGATTGCTTTGAAAACGTAAACCTTGGCTTTGTTTACTCATGCTTGAGGTTCGTCATAAATGCTCGTTGATAGGTAGCGATCACCACGATCACAGATAATGGCTACTATAGTAGCATTTTCTACTTCTTTAGCTAAGCGTAATGCGCCTGCAACAGCACCTCCTGAGGACACGCCGCAAAAAATACCTTCTTCTCGTGCTAAACGACGCATAGTATCTTCTGCTTCTCGCTGTTCCATATCGATGATACGGTCTACACGACTGGCTTCAAATATTTTAGGTAGATATTCAGGGTTCCAGCGGCGAATACCTGGAATAGAAGCACCTTCTTTAGGTTGTAAACCAACAATTTGAATAGCTGGATTTTGCTCTTTCAGGTAGCGAGAAACGCCCATAATAGTACCTGTGGTACCCATAGCACTAACAAAGTGAGTAACTTTACCTTGTGTTTGTTGCCAAATTTCTGGGCCAGTACCTACATAATGAGCTTCTGGATTATCACTATTAGCAAACTGGTTTAATACAATACCTTCACCTTTAGCTTGCATAGCTAAAGCTAAATCTCTAGCACCTTCCATGCCTATTTCTTTAGTAACAGTTACTAGCTTAGCGCCGTAGGCTGTCATTGCTGCTTTGCGTTCAGCACTCATGTTGTCAGGCATAATAAGAACCATCTTATAGCCTTTAATTGCTGCCGCCATAGCCAGTGCAATGCCTGTATTGCCAGAAGTGGCTTCAATTAATGTATCACATTCTTTAATTGCACCACGTTGCTCGGCTAAGGTAATCATAGAAAGTGCAGGGCGATCTTTTACAGAGCCAGCAGGATTATTGCCTTCTAATTTAACTAAAATAGTATTGCTGTTATTACCTGCTAGCCGTTGTAATCTTACTAAAGGCGTGTTGCCAATTACATCAGCAATAGTTGGGTAATGAGTATTCATGGTTAGTGACTCTCTATAAATCAGTAATTTCGATAATAGGGGCACATCATACACATAAAAAGGAAAAATCTGGATAGTTATTACAGTGTTTGACCTGTTTTTTGTTTATATAGATATGTAGGAAAATTATAAAAATATTCTACTTATTAATTATTTAATGTGAACTGCATCACAAAACTGATATTTGATAGTCTTGATTTTTTCTAAAATTTGATTTTTTTGAGTGCTAAATCTGTGCTGAGAAAATCTAATTCTTAGAATAAATATAAGTAGAATCAGAAAGATAAAAATGCCCTAAAAATAGCCCATTTTATTAGGTGAAAAGTATTGTCTGATAAGACTTTTTTTAGGTAAAAACTAACAAAATACGTCAATTGACACCAGTGTTTGTAGGGGCTCTAATAAGATAAGAGGTGAATATAACACCATATTTATAATCTATCTATTTTATGTGTCTTTTTAAGTAGGTAAATGCTACTTAAGTTGAGTGAGTGATATTTATTGAGTTTACCTTTTATATATTTAAGGAATAGGAGAAAAAGGAGTGATTATGAAGTACTCAAAAGTGGTTTTATATTCTCACATGTTTTTTACACTTGGCTTAGGCAGTTCAGTGGTTCTGGCGGATAGTGCTAGTTGTACATATAATGCTGTAACTGATACTAATACTTGTAGTGGCCAATATGCTGTATGGGATGGTTCTCGTTTACAGTATACAAACGTTGTTATTAATAATACAGGCTTTAATTTCGGGACTTCACCTGATGTCAAAGGTGTAGGTATTTATGCCTCATCACAAATGACAGCTAATAACTTGACTGTAACTAGTAGTGGTTTCCTTGCCACTGATGCTATTAGAACACAAGGTAATGGCGGCTTAACAGTCAATGGTAAATTAATTGTAAAAGCTAATGGTATATCAGGTGATGCAATTAATGTAACTATCACCAGTAACTCAACAGTTAATACAGGTGATAACAGTGAAATCTATTCTAAAGCTGGTGTAGCTGTTCGTGCTAATTTATCT
>JBEBWU010000133.1:0-6010 GCA_040391985.1 Entomomonas sp.
AATGGCATCAGTAACATAGTTAAGTGTATCTCCTACAATTCCGTAGCAGTGTTTTACACCTGCTTCTTGTAGTGTTTCTACTACAATTTGTGCAACTTGTTTAGTACTCATTAATAATTCTCCGTATAATAGGACATCTTTAATATTGATAAGCAGTAAGATGATTGGTTCGATTATCTATTACGATGGTCGTATAAATATCTTGAATATTAGTTAAATTAAACTACCAAAATTAGCTTTAACTAGAACAGATTTGGTAGCTATTATGCTTAATAAGAGAGTTTATGTTAGTTCCAGCAAAATGGTTTTTTGCTAGTCGACTTAATTTATGGGGACTAGTTTCAATACGGGTATTAGTACTGTCTTTACAGATTATTTCAGTAGCTATCTGCTATATTTATAAGCTATTTGATTTACCTTGGGATGTGCTAATTTTTTCGTTTGTTGGCTCTGCTATTTTATGTATTTTGACTGTAGTTCGATTAACCTATATTTCATGGCCTGTTTCTGATATTGAATACACCATACAGCTCTCTTATGATTTAACAATTCATTGTCTACTCTTATACTGTACAGGAGGAGCGACTAATCCTTTTGTATCTTATTTCTTAGTACCTATTACTATTGCTGCTGCTACGTTACCTTGGTTCTATACACTGTGTTTAGTGGGGTATGCTATTTTAGGCTACAGCTTATTATGGATATGGAATATCCCTTTGCAAATCCAAAGTGTTTGGGCTGGTGATACCGAAACGCTGTTAATTAATTTGCATTTAGTGGGCATGTGGTTAAGTTTTACATTTTCTACAGTACTGATTGGTTTTTTTGTAAGCCAAATGGCGATTGCCTTACGACAACAAGATCAGAAAATAGCAGAGTGGCGTGAAGAAGGTTTACACGATCAGCAACTATTAGCGGTGGCAGCACAGGCAGCAGGCGCTGCACATGAACTAGGTACTCCACTCTCTACCATGAATGTGTTATTAAAGGATTTACAAGATACTTATACAGATAAGGCATTACAGGATGATTTAGCATTATTACAAAGCCAAGTTCAATTGTGTAAAGGAAGCTTACAGCAGTTAGTTAGAGCAGCAGAAGCCGAGCGTTTGCATGATATAAAATTACAAACAGTCACTAGCTGGTTACATACTATTTTGCAACGTTGGCATTTGATGCGTCCAGAGGTCAGTTACCATTATCAACTACTAGGTAAGAGTGATGAGCCTATATTTAAACCTCATACTATCCTTAGTCAAGCACTATTAAATATTTTAAATAATGCTGCTGATGCATGTCCAGAAGAGATCGATATTGAGTTGGCATGGACTAAAAATGATTTTACTATTAGTATTCATGATAAAGGATCAGGCATTCCTTCGTTTATGGAAGACGGAATGGCAAAACCCTTTGTTTCCTCTAAAGAAAAAGGATTTGGTTTAGGTTTATATTTAAGTCAGGTGAGTGTTATTCGTGCAGGTGGTAGTTTGAAGTTGTATAATCATAAAGAAAAAGGGACAATAGCAATATTGCAATTACCACGCATAAAAAATCAATCATAAGAGAGTTATTATGACAGAAGAAGTCTTATTTGATGGGGATGAGCAACCACATTTATTATTAGTGGATGATGACGAAACCTTTACTCATATTATGGCGCGTGTATTGGCTCGAAAAGGTTTGCGTGTTTCAATTGCTAGTACTTCTGATGAGGCATTAAAAATAGCTAATGAAGATACACCAGAATATGCTGTTGTTGATTTAAAAATGAATGGTGAATCTGGTCTAGTATTATTACCTAAGTTATTAGAAATTGATGCTGAAATGCGTGTTGTTATTTTGACAGGCTATTCTAGTATTGCTACAGCAGTTGAGGCAATTAAAAGAGGTGCTTGTAATTACTTATGTAAACCAGCAGATGTAGATGATGTACTAGCGGCATTATTGGCCAAGCATGTGGATGTTGATAAGTTGATTCCTGATAGTCCAATGTCAGTTGATCGTTTGGAGTGGGAACATATTCAACGTGTGCTTAGTGAGTATGAAGGTAATATTTCTGCTACTGCTAGAGCATTAGGTATGCATCGTCGTACATTACAACGTAAACTACAAAAACGACCAGTAAGACGTTAATAATGACACCTGCTATTGCATTATTAAAGAAACAAAAGGTAACCCATCAAGTGGTTACCTATTACCATGATCCACAAGCTGAATCGTATGGTTTAGAAGCAGCAGAAAAGTTAGGTGTACCAGCAGAGAATATTTTTAAAACATTGTTGGTGACTAATGATAAAAAAGAACTGTTTGTGGGTATTGTGCCTGTTTTAAAGAAGCTTGATTTAAAAGAAATAGCACATGCAGTGGGTGCTAAAAAAGTAGAAATGGCAAACCCAGATGTAGCACAAAGAGTAACTGGTTATTTAGTAGGTGGTATTAGTCCATTAGGGCAAAAAAAACGTTTAGTCACTGTTATAGACGATTCAGCAGAAAAGTTAGACATTATCTATGTAAGTGGTGGACGTAGAGGGTTAGACATAGCGCTAGCACCAAAAGATTTAGCTGAATTATTAAAAGCTCAATTTGCCCCTATTGGTAAAGGTAAAGAATAATGTCACGCTATATTTTAGCGATTGATCAGGGAACAACAAGTAGTCGCGTTATTATCTTTAATCAATTAGGTCAGCCAGTTACTACAGCACAACAAAATGTCACCCAGTCTTTCCCTAATGATGGTTGGGTTGAGCACGATCCACAAGAAATATGGCAAACAACATTAATCCTGTGTAAACAAGCTTTAGAGCAAGCAGAACTAACCAGTGATGCTATTGTTGGTATTGGTATTACTAACCAACGTGAAACAACCATAGTTTGGGATGCTACCACAGGTAAACCCATTTATCCTGCCATTGTTTGGCAAGATCGCCGTACTGCTGATTATTGTAGCGAGTTAAAAGAGCAAGGTTATGAACAGCAAATAATGGCTGCCACAGGCTTATTAATAGACCCCTATTTTTCAGCAACTAAGTTACGTTGGATACTAGATAATGTTGCTGATGCCAGAACAAGGGCTAATAAAGATGAGTTGCGTTTTGGTACAGTAGATAGTTTTCTGTTATGGCATTTAACAGGTGGCAAGTCGCATTATACTGATGCTACTAATGCCGCACGTACTATGCTATTTAATATCCATACGCAACAATGGGATAAACAGCTATTAGAGTTGTTTAATATTCCTGAAGCATTACTTCCACAAGTATTAGACTGTGCAGCAGAGTTTGGTAATACAAAACAAGATTTATTTGCTACACAGATTCCAATTTTAGGTATAGCAGGCGATCAACAAGCTGCTTTAATTGGCCAAGCCTGTTTTAAAGAAGGCATGGTTAAAAGTACTTATGGTACTGGCTGTTTTATGATTAAAAATACTGGAGATGATCCAGTTGCTTCTACCAATCGTTTACTTACTACTATTGCTTACCGTTTACAGGGTAAACCAACTTATGCTGTGGAGGGTAGTATTTTTGTGGCTGGCGCTACGGTGCAGTGGCTACGTGATGGTTTACGATTATTTGATAATGCTGCAGATGCTGAGTTAATAGCACAAGCAACCCCTGATACACGTGGAGTTTATCTAGTACCTGCTTTTACAGGGTTAGGTGCACCTTATTGGGACCCCAAGGCAAGAGGAGCTATCTTTGGTTTAACCAGAGATACGGGTATTCAGGAGATTGTAACAGCAGGACTGGAATCGGTTTGTTATCAAACTTGTGATTTATTATTGGCTATGCAACAGGACAGTATTAGCCCCTTAACTACTTTACGAGTAGATGGTGGTATGGTGGTTAATAACTGGTTAATGCAATTTCTGGCTGATATATTGGATGTTACAGTAGAGCGTCCTGATGTAAGTGAAACTACTGCTCTCGGTGTGGCTTGGCTAGTTGGCCTACAGGCAGGGCTTTATAAGAGTTTAGATGAAATAGCTAGTTATTGGCATTTACAACGTCGTTTTGACCCTATTATGTCCACTGAAAAACGCCAACAACTCTATCATGGATGGTTAGAGGCTATTAAACGCGTGCGTACAGGCGTATAGCTTTATATTGTACTGTTTTTGGCAAATCACCTTATCTAAAATTAAACAGTAACAGTTATATAATTATCTAAAACTTTTCTTATAGAAAATATCTAACGAACTTGCAGCACCACTAGCTGCCTCTAAATAAACCGTTTTAGTAAGTTTATAGCGGAACATTAAGGTATTAAGTGAGTTAAAAATATTAACACCATAGTGAATACTTAAATCTTCTGTAATTTTGCCACTTGCGGTAACACTAGTATCATCACCAGAACCTTCTGTATCAAGTTGGAAATCTTGAATACCCACTTTACTTGCAACATTTGCAACTGACTCTGAAGAACCTGCTACCCCCATAGCAAGAGCCGCTTGCGCAAGTACATTATTATCCCCTGATGACATGGGACGACCAAAAATAATATAAGATAAAGCTTGGTCTTGATTCATGGGTGGAGTAGAGAATACTTTAGCTGTAGGCTCACTGGTTGGACCTGTTACACGTATACCTGCTGTTATGTCACCCACTTCTCTTATTGCTTCAATATCTAACGTTGGTTCAGTGAGTGAACCAGTAAATAAAATTCTGGCTTTACTAATTTTTAGACGTTGTCCATAAGCACGATAAATACCATCATTTAAATTAACCGAGCCTTGTGTAAATAAATCTCGGGTAATTTTTAGGTTACCAGTAATATTAGAGGTTAGACCAAAACCTTGAAAACTAAGGCGATCACTTCCTATAAGTACTTCAACATCCATATTTAAGCGAATAGGTGCTTTAGTTTCAGTAGGTTGTGTACTACTAACAATTACTGCATCAGATGAAACAGTTACTGTAGAAGGAGGGAGATCTCTAACTTTAATACTGCCTTTTGGAATTTGAACAGTACCACTGACATTTAAGGTTTCAGTATCCATCTGTAATTTTAGGTTAGCGCCCGCTTCTAAGTTAGCATAAGGAGCTACAATAACGGGTAGGTTATTAGCTTGAACAGCCATATTTATATTAAGATCATTGCCCCAATTGACGCTGCCAGTAAGTTTCGCATTACCTTGTTGGCCACTGCGCCATGAGCCATCCAGTTTAAGGCTTTCACCTTCGATTAAGGCAGTTACTTGCAGTTGTTCTAAGCTAACGGGTATATCACCTAACACAGTACCATTATTTAATGCTACTTTTCCTGAAATATAAGGCTTCTCTAAGAATCCTGTGATTTTACCTTGGCCATTTATTTTACCTTCAAGTTGATTAATAGAAGGGGCAAAGGGTTGGAAAATACTTATATCTAAGCCGTTAATAGAGAAGTCACCCGCAATCGGTTTATTAGCTGCTAATGGATTAATGGTAAGTTGGCTTTGTAAGCTACCCAAGTTACCACCCATAAAGTCTAAATGTGAGGTGATTTTGCTAGGTGTTAAATCTGCTAATAATGATAGTTTTTGATAGGGTAGGTCATGCCAACTTTCCTCCGCATTTTCTCTTAATTGGAAGGTTCCACTATTAGCATTTATTTCAATTTTTCCAGTAGGCCCAGATTTTGGAAGTTTTAATGCGATAGTAGCTGTAAGAATACCTTTCCAATTGAAGTTTTCAGGATACCAAGGTTTTAAACTGTCTAAAGGAAAATTAGCTAATTTATAGTTAATTTGTGTTTCGGGCAGTAATTTTTGTTGCTCAATAGCACAAAGGGTTGCTTGGCCATTTTGTAGACAATGATTGTTAAGGGTAAGTGTACCTGTAGCACTGTAATGTAGTTTGGTTGGATTTTGTAATTGCCAGTCTTGACCTTGCGAGGCTAGCTGTAATTTATTGATATCAACAATCCAATTATGCTGTTTATCTTGCTGGCTTTTTATGGTGGTTATTAGTTTAACCAACCCGTCTGTTAATTGTAGTGTTAGTTGTTGATTATTGATATCACCATTACC
>JBEBWU010000134.1:0-6003 GCA_040391985.1 Entomomonas sp.
AGTTTTATTTTTTTTAATTCTTGCTGTTTAGGTTCTTCTATGTCTGCATTCAAAAGTTAATCACCAATACTTAAACCACGCCAGTCTTTTAGTACAGCGACACGGCTGATTCTTGCACAATCATCAGTTTCTTTCGTTAAACGAGCTGTTCCCATGGCATAAGTGCCATCAACTGCTAGAAAATGAGTGGAACAACTATCGAGGTCATCCCATTCTTGCTCAGCAGGAACGTTTTGCTCATTAATAAACACGGCTTCTCTGATTCGCATGATATTAACCATATCTTTTTGCCAATCAGCTTTACGAACAAAGGTCTTACTCATTGAAAAACTCCAATGTTCCTTGTTTAATTAATTCAGTTAATAGGGTAGTGGCGATAGGGTCTTTGAACCAAGCTTGTAAATTCTCTTGGTAAAGTGCATTGGTTTCACAAATTAAACGGAGTAAATCTGCATAATGTTTTGGGAAACTACGGCTAAATCCACTGGCAAACAATATTGCTTCATCATTAAAAATTGACCACGCAAGTTTACCACTTGGATTACGAATGACTATCGCACCATTGTCTATAGTATTAACAAGTTCTTGCTCGGTAAGCTCTTCACCCATCAAACGTTCAGGATAGCGAGGTTCTGTCACATGTTGACCAAACCATGTAAGCAACTTTTGATCGTCTTGCAGTGCTTCCTGTAAGGTTTTTTTCAGTCTTGTTAAGGCTGCTTCATCAATAAAGTGTGGATCTTTAGTAACAGCATTTTGTTCAGGGTCATTATAGCGAAATTCTTCAGCATAGAATTGACTTAGAAAGTCAGTGTAATGTACGAGTATTTCTTGGGTACTTGGTGCTCTTAAGCCCACAGAAATAGTCATACAATCTGTTTCAGCAATACCATAATGGGCAAATTGTGGTGGTAAATAGAGCATATCACCCGGTTCAAGTACCCATTCATCGGTTTGTTTAAAGTCAGCTAATAATCTTAAATCAGGATGGTCAAGGCGAGGGCTTTCACTATTTTCTTGGGGGCCAATTTTCCAACGACGTTGGCCATGGCTTTGAATTAAAAACACATCATAGTAGTCAAAGTGAGGACCTACACTACCGCCTTTAGCAGCATAGCTAATCATAATGTCGTCAAAGCGCCATTTAGGGATAAAGCTAAAGGGTTCAAGAAGCTGAGCAACTTCTGGAATAAATTGATCGACAGCTTGTACCAGTAAGGTCCAATTTGTTTCAGGTAAGTTTTGGAATGTTTCTGCAGCAAAAGGCCCGTGCAGTAATTCCCAAGGTGTATTACCATGTTCAACAACAATTCTTGACTCTATCTCTTCTTCAAGTGATAGGCCTGCTAGTTCATCAGGATTAATAGGGTTTTTAAAGTCAGTAAATGCACCACGTACCAATAAAGGTTTACGCTGCCAATACTCTTTCATAAAAGTACTGGGTGATATACCACCCAATAAAGCTAATGGTTGATCAATTTGCATTTATTAAATCCGCTTTGCCTGTACAACAGCATTGCCAATATAGTTGGCTGGGGTTAATGCTTTTAATTCTGTTTTGGCTGTATCTGGTATTTCTAAGGTATCGATAAAGGCTCATAGTGCGTCTGGCGTAATACCTTTACCACGGGTTAATTCTTTCAGTTTTTCGTAAGGGTTTGCTACACCATAACGACGCATTACCGTTTGAATGGGCTCAGCTAGTACTTCCCAACAGTTATTAAGGTCTTCTGCAAGGCGATTGGTATTAATTTCTAATTTACTAATACCTTTTAAGCTAGCTTCATAGGCAATTAAGCTATGGGCTAAGCCAACACCTAGATTACGTAATACAGTTGAGTCAGTTAAGTCACGTTGCCAGCGAGAAACAGGTAGTTTGCTAGCAAGGTGTTGTAAAATAGCATTAGCAATACCTAAGTTACCCTCAGAGTTTTCAAAATCAATAGGGTTTACTTTATGTGGCATGGTTGATGAACCAATTTCACCTGCAATAGTTTTTTGCTTAAAGTAACCTAAAGAAATGTAACCCCAGATATCGCGGTCAAAATCAACAAGGATAGTATTAAAGCGAGCTATTGCATCAAATAACTCCGCAATATAGTCATGGGGTTCAATTTGCGTAGTGTAAGGATTCCACGCTAAACCTAATTCTTTTTCAATAAAGTCTTGTGCATTTGCTTCCCAATCGATAGCTGGGTAAGCTGATAAATGGGCATTGTAATTACCTACTGCACCATTGATTTTACCTAGCAATTGTACACCAATAATTTGGTTGATTTGACGTTGTAGACGATAAGCCACATTAGCCATTTCCTTGCCTAAGGTGGTAGGTGAGGCAGGCTGGCCATGTGTACGAGATAACATAGGGATATCAGCAAACTGTTTAGCCAATACTTTAATCGCTTCCACTATTTTATTCATTGTAGGAACAATGACTTCATCACGTCCAGCGCGTAGCATTAAAGCATGGGAGAGGTTGTTAAGATCTTCTGAGGTGCAAGCAAAGTGAATAAATTCGTTAACTTTGGCGAGTTCAGGTACATTTGCCACATGTTCTTTAATAAAATATTCAACCGCTTTAACGTCATGGTTAGTGGTTCTTTCAATTTCTTTAATGCGTTCAGCATAGGATTCTTTAAAGTCAGTTACTAGACCATTAAGTAGCTCATTAGCATCTTTAGAAAAAGGAGCTACTTCTGGAATTTGAGGGTGACTTGCAAGACGTTGTAACCAACGCACTTCTACCATTACTCGGAAACGAATTAAGCCATATTCACTAAAAATAGGGCGTAGGTCTTTTGTTTTAGAGCCATAGCGGCCATCGATAGGAGACACAGCAGTAAGAGCAGAAAGCAACATGAACACATTCCTAATAAATAGCTAACAAAATTGTGCGAATTATACACTAAAGCAGTAGGAAAGTTGGCAGGAAATTTAGGTAGTTTGTTAGTTATTGATTTAAAGTTAAAAAGTTAAGGGTAAATCTATAAAGTGATTGAATATGCTTGCAGATTTACCCTATTAACTATTGATAATGCTAATTGGGGTTTGGTTAAGTTATTTTGCTTCTGGTTTAAATACACCATTATCAAATAAAAAAGAACATTTAGGAATATCGCCTGTAATAAAGCGTGCTGGTTGGTAAAGATTTGCTTTAATGGTTACTACATCACCCTCTTTTAGTGCCAGTACCTGTTGCTTTGTTGCTGTGTCGTTAGTCATTTTAATGACACCAGTACAGCTTGTATTAACTTGATCTTGTACAGTAACAAGGTAATAAGGGATTGCTAGGTCTTTATTTTGTTGCGAAGGAAAGTCTTTAGTCTCAACATTATTAACAGTGCCGGTTACCACAATATTTACTTGTGTCCATTTGGAAGTGGCTTCAGAGAAGTTTTCTTTATAGTCGTTCCATATTGTTTCAATAGATACTTTTTGTTCTCTAGCATTATGAGGAGCAGGATTGCCGTTTGCACCTTGGTCATGGACGCAGCCCACTAGTAAAACTAATAGAGAACTTGCTATTACGGTATTAATGCATTTACTTATGCTCATTTAATAATTCCTCAGAGTGATATGATATCGGTGAAGTATCATTACCAAGCAGTTAGCAAATTAACTATTTTTATTAGTTATAAAACTTATCCCACCCTCAGCATTTAATAACTAATAAAAAAAGTAAATCCATTTGCTTATTGGTATTTGCTATAAAGCTTGGAAATAGCAAATAATGATTACTTCTTTTACTCTAGACTTTAATTCAACTAATTAATTCCAACAAATTAGACCATGGTTCATAAAATAGCGTTATTCGTTCAGCAAATTGTTAACTATTAGTTAATGCTTGCTGGCGTAGTAGTTGAATTTGATCTCTTAATTGTGCTGCTTTTTCAAACTCTAAATCTTTCGCTAATTTATACATTTGCTCTTCTAGCTGTTTGATTCGTTTTGCATAATCTGCTGAGGTACGTAATTCAATATCGTATTTGCCACTTTCTTCAGCCACTTTGGCTAGACTACGACGTTTACCACCACGTGCACCAGGGATATTAGCCCCTTCCATAATGTCAGTAATATCACGTTGTACACCTATTGGGGTGATATTATGCTCTTCATTAAAGGTAATTTGTTTGGTACGGCGTCGTTCGGTTTCATCCATGGCTCGTTGCATAGAACCTGTAATTCTATCTGCGTAAAGAATGGCTTTACCATGTAAGTTACGAGCAGCACGACCAATGGTTTGAATAAGTGAGCGCTCAGAACGTAGAAAACCTTCCTTATCCGCATCAAGAATAGCGACCAATGATACTTCAGGCATATCTAGCCCTTCACGAAGTAAGTTAATGCCTACCAATACATCAAAAGTACCTATCCGTAGATCACGAATAATTTCTACCCGTTCTACGGTATCGATATCAGAGTGTAAGTAACGAACTTTAACATCATGATCAGACAAGTAGTCTGTTAAATCTTCTGCCATCCGTTTAGTAAGGGTGGTAACTAATACGCGCTCTTCTTTAATAACCCGTTTTCTGATTTCAGACAGTAAATCATCCACTTGAGTAGTGGCAGGGCGTACTTCAATTTCTGGGTCTACTAACCCAGTAGGTCTTACTACCTGCTCAACCACTTGGCCAGCATGTTCTGCTTCATAAGTGCTAGGTGTGGCGGAAACAAAAATAGTTTGTGGGCTAATAGCTTCCCACTCTTCAAACCGTAAAGGGCGGTTATCTAGGGCTGATGGAAGACGAAAACCATATTCTACTAAGGTTTCTTTTCTGGAGCGGTCACCTTTATACATGGCGCCAATTTGTGGAACGGTGACATGTGACTCATCGATAACCAGTAATGCATTATCAGGTAAGTAGTCATATAACGTAGGTGGTGGCTCGCCTGGAGCTCTACCTGACAGATAACGTGAGTAGTTTTCAATACCATTGCAGTAGCCCAGTTCAACCATCATTTCTAAATCAAACTTGGTACGTTGTTCTAAGCGCTGTGCTTCAACAAGTTTATTATTGGCTTGTAAGTATTCTAAACGTTCTTTTAGTTCTTCTTTAATATGTTCCACTGCTTCTAATAAAACTTCTCTAGGCGTGGCATAGTGAGTTTTAGGGTAAAAAGTAAAGCGTGGTAGTTTGTGGAGAATTTCTCCTGTTAGTGGATCAAAGGCAGCAATATTTTCTACTTCATCATCAAATAATTCTAGACGAATGGCTTCTAAATCAGATTCAGCAGGGTAGATATCAATTACATCACCACGTACCCTAAAAGTGGCACGAGCAAAATCAAAATCATTACGAGTATATTGTAGTTCTGTTAAACGACGTAATAGGGTACGTTGATCGAGTTTATCACCACGATCCACATGTAATACCATTTTAAAGTAGGACTCAGGATCACCTAAACCATAAATAGAAGACACAGAAGCGACAATAATAGCATCCGATCTTTCTAATAATGCTTTAGTGGCTGAAAGACGCATTTGTTCGATATGATCATTGATTGATGAGTCTTTCTCAATATAAGTGTCAGAAGAGGGTACATAGGCTTCTGGCTGATAATAATCATAGTAGGAAACAAAGTATTCTACAGAGTTATTAGGGAAGAAACTTTTAAACTCACCATATAATTGCGCAGCAAGGGTTTTATTGGGGGCAATAATGAGTGTTGGACGTTGTAATTGAGCAATTACATTGGCAATACTAAAGGTTTTACCAGAGCCTGTAACCCCTAGTAAAGTTTGGTGAGATAAACCTGCTTCGATACCTTGCACCATTTCTTTAATGGCATTAGGTTGATCGCCTGCTGGTGTATAACTCGTTTTTAGTAAAAATTTACTCATGACTACCTACAATATAGAAATTTCATCCCCTAATATGGGGACTATCTTCCCATTATCTACCCTAAAAGTGTAAAAAAATTATTAATTAACTCAATAGTTATTGGGCGGTATAACCACCATCAACTGCAATTGCCTGGCCAACTACCAAACTTGCCTGC
>JBEBWU010000135.1:0-5987 GCA_040391985.1 Entomomonas sp.
CCGGAATCTGCTGTTCAATAATACCTTGAAGCTCTGGTAAAAGCCAGTCGTTTTGGTTACGCCAAAAAAAAAAATTTATTATTCAAATTAAAACGGTGGGAACCAGACAGTTTAATATTTTCCAGTCGAAAATAAAATAAATTGTATTCAATTATTGAGCATACCTTATTCTCCGCAGGTGTTAACTATACAGCAAGAGCAAGAAGTACGAAAGTTAGATAAGTCTAAGACATTTAATGCTGATACGATGTATAGAATAGGTCTATTTTATGAGAATGGTAGCCATATCACAGTAAAAAGAGATATAGATATAAATGTTGCTGTACTCTGGTATAGAAAAGCAGCACTTAAAGGACACTTAGAGGCCACTTGGCGTTTAGCTAATTTGTTAGCTTGGGATGAAAGAGAGGGAGAAAAACAAGAATCTGTTCAACTATATCTAAAGCTCCTAAGTCAGGGATATCTTGATGTTACTTATAGATTGGGTATAGCTTATGACTTAGGAAATGGCATTGAAAGAGATTTAAGTAAAGCTATTTATTGGTATAAAATTTCAATCTATTGGTATCAAGCTTTAGAAATAATAAATGGTAATGTTTATGATTATTCCCGTAGAGTAGATGGGCTATTTGCTATAAATAGGTTGAATGAGCTTATTGTAAATTCTTTTATAGATAGCAGTTATACTGTAGATGCTATTGAGTGGTTAGAGTTTATGTCTAACAAACAACCAATATACGATGAAATTAAAACAGTATGTCATAAAAAATCTATTAGTTGCGAGGTGGCTATTGTTCCAGATGATATTAATTTAGTTTTGGCTTATTTTATGTTAGGTAAGTTATATCTAGAAGGGGATGGAAAACTTATTTCTAAAGATGAAGAAAAAGCTATCTATTGGTTATTAAAAGCACAAGCATTTACTTATAGTAGAGAGTTGTTATTAAAACTTTATAATGAAAATAGAGTAAAAAATACAGTAGCTAAAGAGATAATTAAGCAATTTAATAAATAGAAAATATTTGTTGAAATAAATAAAAGAGTTTTTAACTTTAAACTTTTTTATGGTGATAAACTCCAAAATAAGTAATTATAAAAAAGGAGCAGCACAATGATATTTAAAAATAAAGTAGCCATAGTAACGGGTGGTGCAAGTGGTATTGGTGAGGCTACAGTTAGAAAGTTTTGTGCCAATGGGGCTAGCGTAATGATCGCTGATTTAAGCGATAAAGGTCAAACTTTAGCGGATGAGTTAACTAAAGCAGGGCATAAAGCAGCCTTTTATAAAATAGACGTGACTAGTGAAGAACAAAATAAGGCACTGATTGAAACCACGGTAAAACAATTGGGTGGTTTGGATATTGTATTTGCTAATGCAGGTATTGCTAATGATGGTCCGATTGATCAACTACCTTTTGATAAATGGCAAAGAACCATTGATATTAATTTAACAGCAGTTTACCTATTAGATAAATATGCCATTGAGTATTGGTTAAAAAATAATAAGCAGGGCGTGATAATTAATTGTGGCTCTATTCATAGTTGGGTAGGTAAGCATAGTGTGACCGCTTATGCCGCTTCTAAGGGTGGTGTTAAGTTATTAACTCAAACATTAGCTATAGATTATGCAGCTAAGGGAATTCGTGTTAATGCAGTATGTCCTGGTTATATTGATACGCCATTATTAACTCATATTGGTGAGGAAGGTAAAAAGGCATTGGAATTACTCCATCCTATTGGACGATTAGGTAAACCTGAAGAAGTAGCTAATGTAGTTTCGTTTTTAGCCAGTGATGAAGCCTCTTTTGTTAATGGGGCTGCTATTCTGGTAGATGGTGGTTATGTAGCACAATAGTAACCAATTATTAAACTAAGCTGAATATTTATAAAAATTTTCAGCTTAGTTCGATTATATGTTCAAAATAAATGTTTTTGTCAGAAAGAGTTAAGTTAATTTATTAATGTTTCATTTACTATATTGTGAATAGTTAGTTTAGTTTGTTGAGGTAGTTTTTCAAAATTCATAATTATATCTGCTAAAAAGTCATCATCTGTATAGAAAAAAGCTAAAGGAACATCTAATACGATGGCTAAGCGGTGCACTGTTTCAATATCAGCTTCATGAACCCCTTTTTCATATCTATTGATTCTAGTGCTTGCGACAAACTCATCAATTCCTGCATGTATTCCTAACATTTTCTGTGAAAGCCCTTTGGCCTGTCTGGCTTGTTTCAGGCGATAGCAGAATATTTTCCTATAATGGTGTGTCATGATAGCCTCCCTGTGAATGTGTAGGCTACGATGTTCGTAATTTTTATTAATATGGTATACTACGTTATACGTAGTATTTTTTGAAAAAAAGTAATCTAAGTGGTAACTATCTTGTTTTTACTTATTAATTAATTTTCATTTAATAGTGATATGGAGAATATATATGTCTCCTTTATAGGGTCTTTGTATTAGTTGTTTTAAAATAGGATGTATAGGGAATTAGTTATGCAGTATGTAAAGATTAAACAAAAGCAAAAAACTTTAGTGTTAGCTATAGGTGTATTTTTAGGAATATATGGAACTGCACCGTTAGCAGTAGAGTATGGCGCTTTAAGTGGTAATGTTGTTTTAAATGATGGTGATGTTGTAAAAGTAGATACAAGTCAAACTATTCCAGTTGCTAGAGCAGTAGGCATAAATAGTACTACTCAAGGGGATAAAGTTACTATCAATGGGGCGGCAACCATTGATATTAAAGCAGGTAATGCAAACCCCGGTGGTATAGGCGTTAATTTAGGAAATGGTAGTACTAATAATCTCGGTTCTGGTACAGAAATTAAGGCGAGTCAAGGTGGAACATCCAGTGTAATAGGTTTACAAGTTGATAACCAGACAACAGTTATTGCAGATAATTTAAATATAAATATTGATAACCAATATAACGCTACTGGAATATCTGTATCAGGTCAAAGTAATGTAGATTTAGGGCATGGAGGCCAGATAAATATTCAAAATAATGGCGCAGCAATGGAAATTAAGGGAGATAGTAGTGTTAAAGCGGATGGTATAACGATTAATACAGGGATTATTAATACTACGAGCAATGCAGTAAATGTAGAAGGTGGATCATTAGATTTAGGTAATAACTCCACAATCAATATGATAAATAATACAGGGAATGGTAATAGTGCCTTATATGTCCGTAAATCAGGTACAGCATCCTCTGCTAAAGTTAATGCTAATCAGTTAACCATAGTCGCAAATAATGCGTATGGTGTTAATGTGCAAGATGGTGGTGATGTTAATCTTGGTTCAAATAGTTCAATTAAAACAACAGGCAATAATAATATGGGAGTTTGGGCGGTAGGAACTGGAGCCCATTTTGAAGCTAACAAACTAACTGTAGAGACAACAGGATCACTAGCACACGGTTTATTTGCACAAAATAATGGTGTGATAGATGTTGGTGCAGGAAGTCATGTGATTACACAACAAGGGATCGGCGTAGTAGGTTATTCGGGGACTGTTAACTTTAAAGGCGATGCAACAAATCGTAATAGTATAACCATAAAAAGCCAGATTGGTGCACAGGCACAAGGGAGTACAGGATTAGTTAATTTAGCCAATACAGATATTATTGTTAATTCTAGTGGTGGTTTAGCTATAGGTGTGCGTGCCGTAAGTGGTGGCGTTATTAATGGCGAAAATATGTCATTTAAAATGTCAGAAGGTAATACTCTCGCGGTAGTTGCGCAGCAAGGCGGTAAAGTTACTTTAACAGGAGAAACTAATATTGATGCTGCTTCAAATAGTCAATCCGCTTTCTATACTCAAGATGCAAACTCAAATATAACATTAACAGGTAAAGCCAATATAAAGGGCAATATTGCAGCTTCAGGTAATGGCTCATTAATAGATCTTAATATGGGTGCAGGTTCTATTCTTACAGGCACTTCTGCAATAGATACTTCAACCACCGCAAAAGTTAATTTAGCGATGACGGGTAGCACTTGGAATATGATAGATAGTTCAGATGTTACTAATTTAACCCTAAATAACTCAACCGTTAATTTTACAAATAGTAACTTTACAACATTAACTACCGACAGTTTGCAGGGTAATGGTTTATTTAATATTCATACTGATATTGTAGGACAAACAGGTGATTTAATTGTAGTAAATGGTACAGCAACAGGAAATCATCGGTTAAATGTGGCTAACAATGGTTCAGCAGCTACAGATGGTACAGAAACACTAACCATTGTTAGTACAGGTTCAAATCAAGCAAATTTTAGTTTGGCGAATAAAGTTGAATTAGGTGCCTATGAGTATGGTTTAAGAGCTTCACCTTCAGCAACTAATGATGTGGAGTTATATTCAACAGGTCAACGTTCTTTAACGACTACTGCCCAAGCGGCAGGTAGCTTTTTAAATATAGGCTACTTAACTAATTACATCGAAAATCAAACTTTATTACAAAGACTAGGTGATCTACGTAATAACGAATCGATGGGTGTCAAAACAGGTGGGCTATGGTTAAAAAGCTTTGGTGGTAAGCTTTCTTCCTTCTCTGGTACTGCACTAGACGGTTTTGATATGAGCTATATGGGCACCCAAGCAGGTATTGATAAACAGCTAGATGTTGCAAATGGTAATTTAGTTGTGGGTGCAATGGCTGGTTTTACTAGAACTAACCCAAATTATAGGGGAGGAGATGGTAATGGTAAAAACTATATTGCAGGATTATATGCTACTTATTTTTTAGATAATGGTTTATATGTTGATACAGTGTTGAAGTACAACAGTATGAGAAATCATTTTAATGTAAAAGATACTGCAGGCACAGGTATAAAAGGTACAGGTAAAACCAGTGGAATAAGTCTATCCACTGAAGTAGGGAAGCGTTTTTGGTTAGCAGAAAAACATACAGGTTTCTATATTGAACCGCAAGCCCAGTTAACCCTTGGTTATCAGGATGGAGATACCGTCCACGCCAGTAATGGTTTAAAAGTAGGACTAAGTCATTACAACAGCACATTGGGACGTGTTAGTGGCGTGGTTGGTTATCAAATACAAGGTGAAAACCCCGTTAATGTCTATTTAAAGTCAGGTGTAGTGAGAGAAATGAGTGGTGGAGCTACTTATAAATTTAATGATGGTAGCAAACAAGGTCATTCATTCCGCTCTAGTTGGTTTGACAATGGCATAGGCGTCAATATGAGTATTAATAAACAACATAATATTTATGCTGAGTTTGATTATGCCAAAGGCAATCACTTTGATAAAAAACAATTGGATGTTGGTTACCGTTATAGTTTCTAAAAAGAAGTACTCCTAGTAAGTTGTTGCTAGGAGTATTTTATTACCTACCTAAAAAATCCCATGTAAAGTACTATCAGACTTAGGTTGTCTAGTATTTAGTCAAGGTTATAAGTAACCTGATTACTATTGGTAATTTAATAGTAGTAGTTGGGAGATTATCCATGAAAGTCTTTACAATAGGATTTACTAAAAAATCAGCTGAAGAATTTTTTAATCTAATTAAAAACTCAGGTGCAAAAAGAGTAATAGATGTAAGACTGAATAATACCTCGCAGTTATCAGGCTTTGCTAAGCAAGATGATCTTAAATATTTTCTTAAAGAGTTATGCCACATTGATTATTTGCATTTATTAGAGTTAGCACCTACTGAAGAAGTATTAACACCTTATCGTCATAAAGAGCATAACTGGCAACAGTTTCGTGATGAATTTCTTAAATTAATGAAAGAAAGACAAATTGAAAAACATTTAGATAAAAAGCTTTTTGATCAAAGTTGTTTATTATGTGGTGAAGAAAAGCCAGAACATTGCCATCGAGAATTTATTATTGAATATTTACAATCTCATTGGAAAGAAAAAATAGAAGTTGAGCATTTAATGTAAGAGTGTTCATTAATCAAAAAAATTATAAATATTCTGCGCTATAATAAAAACAATAAATACAGCAAAAAGGAA
>JBEBWU010000136.1:0-5981 GCA_040391985.1 Entomomonas sp.
TTACACAATGTATACCAATTCCCACCATTAGTGGGTACTGCTGTAGTTAACCGTCTAAAAACATTAGGTCGGATGAATATTGCTGAACGCCGCAAACCACAAGATGGTCGTGTTAAAACTGTATCACCTTTAGGTGATGAAATCGAATTACGTCTCTCTACCTTACCTACTGCGTTTGGTGAGAAGATGGTAATGCGGATTTTTGACCCTAATGTATTGTTAAGAGGTTTTGCTGAATTAGGTTTCTCTAATGACGACTTAAAACGTTGGAACCATATGACCGCTCAACCTAATGGTATTATTTTAGTAACAGGGCCAACAGGGTCGGGTAAAACCACTACCCTTTACACTACCTTAAAACAACTAGCTACGCCTGAAGTAAATGTTTGTACCATTGAAGACCCTATTGAAATGATTGAAGATTCATTCAATCAAATGCAAGTACAACATAATATTGATTTAGACTTCGCCAGTGGTATTCGAGCATTAATGCGACAAGACCCTGATATTATCATGGTAGGTGAGATTCGTGACCTTGAAACAGCAGAAATGGCTATTCAAGCGGCCTTAACAGGTCACTTGGTATTATCTACTGTGCATACCAACGATGCACCTAGTACCATTACTCGTTTACTGGATTTGGGTGTACCTTACTACCTTATTAAAAGTACTATTTTAGGCATTATGGCACAACGTTTAGTTAGAACACTTTGTCCACACTGTAAAGAGCCCGTCGCTATCGACCAAAGTGTTTGGGATGAACTTACTAAACCTTGGAAATCTCCTGTACCCAATCAAACAATGCGCCCTGTTGGCTGTCCTGAATGCCGTGAAACTGGGTTTAGAGGACGACTTGGTCTTTATGAAGTAATGTTATTTACTGATGAAATCAAAAAGCTTATTAAACCTGAAACAAATATTGACGATGTACGTATTCAAGCTTATAAAGATGGTATGCATAGCTTAAGGCTATCAGGTGCTCAAAAAGTGGGGAAAGGCTTAACCACTATTGATGAAATTTTAAGAGTGACTCCTCATTAATCACAGTAAAGAACTTATTCTGATTTTTGATGACAAAGGTATGATTGTTTAATAGAGATTTTCATTACAAAATAATCTCTATTCTTAAAAGCTTATATCTAAAAAACAACCAAAGGGTTATTACTCACTCTATGAATGTAAAACAAATAATTACCCTTGCTTTTATTGCCATTATTATTGCTTTGGCTATTTTATTTCGCGCCCATGGTCAGCATATTATTTTGCAGGGTGAAGTGGATGCACCACAAGTAATCGTTGTATCTAAAGCAAAAGGACGTGTCATTGAGCGTTTTGTAGAACGTGGCGACGATGTTAAAGCAGGACAACCACTTATCAAACTAGATTCACCTGAACTGATTGCCCAACTGCAATCTGCAGAAGCAGCCCGAGATAATGTTAAAGCACGTTTAGAAGAATCTATTAACGGTACCCGTGAAGAAAATATACGTTCAGCTAAAGCAGACTTACTACAAGCTCAAGCTAATTACTCCAATGCATTAAGTACTTATACGCGAAACAAACAATTAGCCGCCAAAGGTTACTTAGCAGAATTAGCGCTAGAAAATTATAGACGAGATAGAGACACAGCTGCTGAATCCGTAAAAGCAGCCAAGGCTAATCTGGACTTAGCTTTAAATGGTGACCGAATAGAACAGAAAGAACAATTTGCTGCTCAACTACGTGAAGCTGAACATAATCTTGCAGAAACTAAAGCAATTACTGATGACCTTAATGTAATCTCTCCTGTAGATGGTGAAATTGGCTCTATTCCTGCTGAAGTTGGGGAATTACTAAACGCATCCAGCCCCTTAATGACGGTTATCCGTATTCCACAAGCCTATTTTGTTTTCTACTTAAGAGAAGATATCCTAGCTAATATCAAGAAAAACGATATTATTGAAGTGTCTGTGCCAGCCATCAAGGCTATCAATGATAAAAAGATTAAAGCACGGGTAGGCTATATCGCTCCTTTAGGTGACTTCTCAACAAAACGTGCAACAAGGGCCACAGGTGACTTTGATTTAAAAACTTTTGAGGTACGACTCTATCTCGATCAACCTGTAGACAATTTACGAGTTGGAATGAGCGTACTATGGGATTGGCAAAAGTAAGAATCTATTGGCGCTGCTTTTACCGATCATTTCATTATGAAGTAAGACTAGCGTCACGCACCTTTATTATTCATTGGATTACATGGATATTTCCTATTATCCTTTATGCCCTATTAGCTGGACTATTTGCAGAAAACACCTTACTTGATTTACCCGTAGCTGCTGTAGATAACGATAATAGTCAACTTTCAAGGCAACTCATTCGTGAGTTTGATGCTACAGCGCATGCTAAGATCATCCCTTATAAATATGGTTTAGACCCTGCCTTACGGGATTTAGAACAAGCCAACATTTATTCAATCCTCTATATTCCAGTTGGCTTCGAAAAAGAGGTATTAGCAGGCAAACAACCTACTCCTGAACTCTACTACAATGCCCTTTTCTATGGCAGTGGCTATTTTTCTACACAAGATTATCCTACCTTAATTAGTACATTAAACAGTAGCTATCAAAATGTTGTGGCTGCTCGTTATGGTATTCCTCTGCCACAATTATCTAGTCCTACTGTGGTATACAATAGCTTATTCAATGCCACCTCCAGTTATTCATACTACCAACAATTTGCAGCCACCATTCACATTATCCAAATGTTTATTGTTTCCTGCATGATCTATGTACTTAGTCGCCGTACTGAACTGTTATATGCAAAACCATTTGCTATTGCACTGCTAGGTAAGTTACTACCTTATACGTTAACTTACACAGCTACCCTAATGTGTTCCCTCGCAGGGCTAATCCTTTTTTCTGGCGCCCATGTAGCAGGAAATCCACTATACATGTTATTAATAAGTATTTTTTATGTGATAGCGGCACAGGCAATAGGGGTATTGTTATTCACTTTCACCAAATCTGCTATTACTGCCTATAGTTTAATTAGCTTGTTAATAGCCTCGGCAATGACCTATTCAGGTATGGTTGTACCTGAACTTTCAATGCCCTTACCTGCACAGATTATTTCTAATATACAGCCATTAACTCATGCTTTATACGCCATGTTCGATGTTTTCTTACGTGATGTTAAACCACTGGCTATTCTAGAGGTCTGCTCAATACTGGCTATTTACCCTACGGTTGTTGCATTGTTAATTAGAAACAGAATAAAACGTCGCCTCCATATAGCTGAGGGGAAATAAAATGACACCACAAGTTCAAGAATATTTACAAACAGCTAAACAAACCCTATTAAGACTACTTAACACCCCCATGTGGATGATGTTATTAGTTTCTCTTTGCTTAATTAGTTTAGTGTTTGCTCATCAAACAGTATGGGATTTACCCGTTGCCGTTATCGATCAAGATCATAGTGTTTCAAGTCACTTTATTACTCGCCAAATCAATGCATCACCTAAAATGGATACCATTATCTATGATAATCTTAACCAAGCTAAAGATGATTTACATTGGCGTAAATTATTTGCTGTTATTATTATTCCACAAGATTTTGAGAAACATTTTTTAAGTGGTAAAACAGCCACCATTTCTATTTATGGTGATGCAACAAGTCGCTTAGCCAATGGGCAAATTCAACAAGCTATTACTGCTATTTATCAAGATTTATCAACCCAACGTAATCAACAACTACTTTATGCACAAGGTTTTTCACAAGATCAAGCGAGTGTTGTGCTAAATCCAATGAAAAATACCCTTACTGACCTTTATAACCCTGGTATTAACTTTGCTGCTATTACATTGCCTGGCCTGCTTATTATGATGATGCAACAATCACTATTAATGGCAAGTACTTTAACCAGTATAGGACTTTATATTGCACATAATGGTAAAACTCCTTTTCACGTTCATCTTGGCGCAATGACTGGCCTTATTCCTATATGGTTATTTTTAACTATTGCATTATTAGTGTTCTGGCCAGCACTGATGGGATTTCGACAAACAGCCCCCATTCCAGAATTACTTATTTTAGTTTTTCCTTTTATTTTTGCTGTGATCGCAATGGGCGTATTTATCATGCAGTGTTTACGGAGTGTTGAGCTAGTATTTTTAACACTTACTTTTATTCCTATGCCTGTGTTTTATTTCTCAGGTGCTATTTGGCCATCTAGCTCTATGCCTACACCTATTTGGTTTATTTCCCAATTCCTACCCTCTACATGGGCTACTAAAATGCTAGCAGGAACAAATCAATTAAATCTACCAATTGGAGATGTCTGGATAGAGGTGTTAATGTTATTAGCACTGGCCATGTTTTATACCACTCTGGCTATTATCGTAGGTAGAATAAGAGACTATGGATTATCTGGTTTATCTTGGAGAAAACTATAATCACCTTGAAAAGTGATGGATGATTAATGATGTTCCGTTTAGAATGTCACCATAATTTAATGAGGCAAGTTATGACTGATTCAGAAAAGAAACAACAGCAACCTGAAGCAATTACTCACTTTGGTTACCAAGATGTACCTGAAAGCCAAAAATCCAAAAAAGTAGCTGAAGTTTTTCACTCTGTTGCTGCTAAATATGACATCATGAATGATTTTATCTCAGGTGGTGTTCATCGTTTATGGAAACGTTTCACCATAGAGCTTTCAGGTGTTAGAGCTGGTAATAAAGTACTGGATATTGCAGGTGGTACTGGTGACTTAACTCGTCAATTTTCTCGTCTCGTAGGCCCTACTGGTGAAGTTATATTAGCCGATATTAATTCATCTATGTTAAGTGTGGGCCGTGATAAGCTCATGGACAAAGGTACTATTAATAACATTCGCTTTGTACAAGCAGATGCTGAAAAACTACCTTTTGCTGAAAACACTTTTGATTGTGTCACTATTGCCTTTGGTTTGCGTAATGTTACTCATAAAGAAGAAGCTTTAAGCTCTATTTTTAGAGTATTAAAACCAGGCGGTCGATTATTAGTATTAGAGTTTTCTAAACCTACCAATGAGCTTTTCTCTAAAGTTTATGACGCATACTCTTTTACTTTACTACCATTAATGGGCAAACTCATTGCTAATGACTCAGAAAGCTATAAATACCTTGCTGAATCCATTCGGATGCACCCAGACCAAGAAACATTAAAAGCAATGATGCAAGTAGCAGGCTTTAACCCTGTTACTTACCATAATATGACAGGCGGTATTGTTGCACTACATAAAGGAATTAAACCTTAATGGCAATGTCATTAGTAACACAAGCAGCATTAGCTACAGTAGAAAAGGGATTAAACAAACTGCTACAGTTAGATAGTTCAAACTCAGCTATTGAAAAACTGGCAGAATTAGAAGGTAAAGTTATTGCTATACAAAGCACTACCCCTTCACAAACTTTTTTTGTTATTCCTACTGACAATGGTTTATTTTTAACTGACAACTGTGAGTTTACTGTTGATAGTAAATTAACAGCGCCAGCACCACTATTAATACAACTATTATTAGCCAAAGATAAACAGCTATTTTTAAAAAACTCTGACCTTATGATAGTGGGAGAATCCTCTTTACTCTATCAATTCTTCAAAATTTTTGATGATTTAAATCCAGACTGGGAGCATGAGCTAGCACAATGGTTTGGCCCTGCAATAGCAGGATTAGCTGTGCAATCCGTCAAACTAGGTAATGAGCAGCTACAACTTGGGCTCAACTTGCTGCAAACACAATTTGCAAGCCTTGTTGAAAAGATGACTTCTCTCAATCTAGATGAAGATAAAGTGGCTCAAAATCCACTTGCCAATATACTAGGCTTATTACAGAAAAAGTTTGGACAATCTTAATATGCGACTACTGGCAATAAGACGACTCTACAAAATCACTAAGGTTGTTATTAAATACCGCCTAGACGATCTATTATTTGATATTACCATCCTACCTTTTGGGGTAC
>JBEBWU010000137.1:0-5973 GCA_040391985.1 Entomomonas sp.
TTAAAAACAATCTATATAATCTTTAATAATAGCAAACTCATGTTCATGCATTAAGGGTGGTTTTTGACTATCTGGTTGATAAATAGCAAATAAATGTTTTATTCCATATTGTTTAGCACTACGTAAAACGCTAATGCTGTCATCAATAAACAAACTGGTATGTGGATTAAACTCTATCTGTTCCCCTAAATGTTGCCAGAAATATTGATTTTCTTTTGGAAAGTTATAGTCATGTGAGCTAATAATTTGTTTAAACCAAGGAGCTAAATCAACTTTCTGCATTTTTAGATTAAGCGATTTAGGGTGGGCGTTAGTAATTAGAATTACTTGTTTGCCCATTTCATTAATTAATTTTAAGAAAAGCTCTGCATGATTACGCCATTTAATAAGGTGAGCAATCTCTTCCTTAAACTTAAGAACAGGTAAATTTAAAGCATCACTCCAATAATCAATACAATACCACTGTAATTTCCCTTGCAATGTAGCATATTGACTTAAGAGGGTCTGTTTTGCTTGCTCAATAGTTAAGCCATAAGTTTGACCATAACGTTCAGGAAGATATTCTAACCAAAAATGATTATCAAAATGCAAATCCAGCAAAGTACCATCCATATCTAAAAATACTGTTTCAATGTCAGACCAAGGTAATAACATAAAATTTTCACAAATACTCATTAGCACGTTATGATAGTAAGGCGTTTTTAACAAAGAGAATACTATGGAAAAAAAACCTGCCATATTAAGCCAACGAATTGTAGCATCATCTCGACTGTTTAAGGTGGAAGAATTACAGCTACGCTTTTCTAATGGTGAAGAGCGAACTTATGAGCGTCTAGCAGGAGGAATGCGTGCCGGTGCAGTAATGGTTGTAGCGATGTTAGATAAAGAACATTTCGTTATGATCGAAGAATACTGTGCTGGTGTTAATGATTACCAACTCACCATTCCCAAAGGACTTATTGAAAAAGATGAAGATGTATTAGCCGCTGCTAATCGCGAATTAAAAGAAGAAGCAGGATATGGCGCAAACAAACTAGAGTATGTTACCTCTCTCACACTCTCACCAAGTTATATGGCACAAAGAATTCAAGTCGTACTTGCGCAAGACCTATATCCAGAAAAATTAGTTGGCGATGAACCAGAACCCATTATAGTAAGCACAGCTAAACTAAATGATTTATTAACACTTAGCCAAAACCCTAACTTTACCGAAGGTCGTGCTATTGCTGCGCTATATATTGTCCGAGACTTACTGATTAGTCGTGGTGAACTTACCACATGTTAATAGAACTATTACCCACTATAATTAAACTAGCTCAGCAAGCAGGCCAAGTAACTTTGCCTTATTGGCGAAACGCTGTTGCCGTAGAAAAAAAACAAGATGACTCTCCTGTTACAGCAGCAGACTTAGCTGCTAACCAAATAATAATGACTGGTTTAGCTACATTAACACCTGATATTCCTATCCTTTCAGAAGAAGACAGTACAATTGACTTCACCATTCGTCAAACATGGCAACAATGGTGGCTTATTGACCCCTTAGACGGTACGAAAGAATTTATTGAAGGTAATACAGACTTTACCATTAATATTGCTTTAATAGACCAAGGAAGAGTTATTTTTGGTGTGGTATTTATTCCTGCTACTAATTACTGTTATTTTGGTGGTAAAGATATTGGTGCATGGCAGATTGATGATCAAGGTAAAAAACAAGCTATTCACTGTAGGGAAGCTGATAATCAACAGTTATCTATAGTAGCTAGTCGTCGTCATAGCTCAGAAAAACAACAGTTACTACTTGAGAGGCTACAGGATATAGCGCCTATCTCTCTAAAAAATGCAGGCAGTTCACTTAAATTTTGTTTAGTTGCAGAAGGTAAAGCTGATTGTTACCCACGCTTTGCACCTACCTGTCAATGGGATACAGCAGCAGCTCAAGGCGTATTAGAAGGAGCTGGTGGTAGTGTATTAACTGAAACAGGGCAACCTTTGAACTATATAGCTAAACAGGATTATTTAAATCCTAACTTTATTGCACTGGGTAACATGCCTCAATGGAAAAATTCTATTTTTAATATTATTCAACAACTGCCCTAATCCTAATTACTCAGGATTAGGTAGTTTTAAACCAATAGGCAAGCTAACTCTAGCCTCTAAACCACCGCCCACACGATTTAGTAATTCAATATGTCCACCGTGCTGCTCAACGATTCGTTTTACAATCGCTAAGCCAAGACCTGAGCCTTTACCACTACGAGCTTGATTTCCCCGCATGAATGGATTAAATACTGCCATTATTTCATTTTCTGGAATACCAGGGCCTCTGTCTAATACACTTAAGACAACATAAGGGGATTTATGTTTATTGGCTAAATAAGTAGTTACTTCTACTTTGTCATGAGAATAATTTAATGCATTATTAACTAAGTTTATTAATAATCGTTTTATTGAAACACGACGTGCCTGAATAGGTGGAATTTCTTCTAAGAAGAACCTAACCTTTTCCTCATTTTGATTAAATGGTGCTACAGCTTCTTCAACTATCTCATTTAAATCCAAATCTTCTAATGATTCATCCTTACCATCACGTATGAAAGCAATAAACTGATCAAGGATTTCATTCATATCCTCAATATCACGAACCATATCTTCAGTAAACTCTTCATCACCATGCATCAGCTCTACTGATAGACGTAATCGTGTTAAAGGTGTTCTTAAATCATGAGAAACACCTGCCAACATAAGATCTCGCTCGTTATTAGCCTTCTCAACATCCTCAGCCATCTGATTAAAGGCTTGATACACATCAGTCATTTCACTTAATGTATCATTAATAGGTAAACGAACACTTTTACCTTTACCTAATTGTCTGGCAGCAAATACTAAACGCTTTAGTGGTTGGTTAAGCTGCAGTACAAAAATACCTGCGGTAAACATGGATAAAGAAACAATACCAATAAACCAAGCCAGTACTCGCCAAATTTGTTGTCCGCGTAAAGGATGAGGATACATAGGAATTTCTAACCAACCAGGGCCAAGGCTTGGTGCACTTACCCATAAAGAAGAAATATATTTACCTATGATTAAACGTGTACTAGCATCAGCCCCTAGTTCACTTTGAATTTGCCGTTGGAAAATATCTGAATAAGGCCAATGGTATTCACCCAGAGGCGCTTCATTATCAGGCTTCCATAAAATACCTGCAGCAATGGCAATATCATCACGACTTTCATCATCTACTGACCAATAGGCCCTAATTAGCATGGCCGCACCATGACTATACTGCCTATCAACTAATACATCTTCATTTAAAACCAAATAACCTAGTGTTAATGCTTTAGAGAACAGAACGATGATTAAGATAAGCCATAGCATACGAGCAAAGAAGCTTTTAGGTAGCCACACTGCTCTGTATTTTTTCTTATTATTTACCATATAAAGATAAACTAACTTTCCCCTCTCATTGAGAGAGGAAAGCTATCAATTATTTATCGCCATCAGGCACAAATACATAACCAACACCCCAAACAGTTTGGATATAACGAGGCTTAGCTGGGTCAACTTCGATCATACGGCGTAAACGAGAAATTTGCACATCAATAGAACGCTCTAAAGCATCCCATTCTCTACCACGTGCAAGGCTCATTAACTTATCACGCGTTAATGGCTCTCTTGGGTGTTGCACAAGTGCTTTTAATACCGCAAACTCACCTGTAGTCAACATATGTACTTTGTCACCATGAGAAAGCTCACGCGTTGCCAATGATAATTTATAATCACCAAAAGTAACTTCTGCATCTTCAGTATCTGGTGCACCAGGAATTTGTGATGTTTGACGACGTAATACAGCCTTAATACGCGCTAATAACTCACGAGGATTGAATGGTTTTGGCAAATAATCATCTGCACCACTTTCAAGTCCTTGAATACGACTCGCTTCATCCCCTTTTGCTGTCAACATAATAATAGGCGTTTTATTACCTTGACCACGGAGTCGCTGACAAGCGCTCATACCATCTTCGCCTGGCATCATTAAATCAAGCACAATTAGATTAAATAATTCACGGCTTAATAATCTATCCATCTGCTCGGTATCTTCAACAGCTTTGACACGAAAGCCTTCCTCAGCTAGGAAACGCTCAAGAAGTCGACGAAGTCTTGCATCGTCATCAATAATTAAAATTTTCTCGCCTTCTTGTGATTGGTTTGCTGTCATATGAGCTCCTTGATAATCAACTTACAACGACATACTTTGTTGTAAATAATATAATTAAAATAATAATTGTTATATATAGTATGACTGATTTATTAAAGATAGGCTAAACAGCATTGTTAAAATATTTTTCTAATTTGATTTTAAGGCAATAATATTTCCTATACTATTGCCTTAATCTATCTATTAATCACCTAATGCAGCCAATTGGTCTGCTTGGTATTCCGCTCTCAAAGGTTCAATAACAGCTTCTACACTGCCAGCAATCACATCATCTAATGAATACAGTGTTAAATTAATGCGATGGTCTGTTACCCGACCCTGTGGAAAATTATAAGTTCGAATTCTTTCAGAACGATCACCAGAACCAACTAATAACTTACGTGTATCTGCAATTGCTTGTTGTGAAGCTGTTTGTTGTTGATCATTTAGCTTAGCATATAACCAAGACATAGCCTTGGCACGATTTTTATGTTGTGAACGCTCTTCCTGACAAGCTACAACAATACCTGTTGGAATATGGGTAATACGCACCGCAGAATCTGTTTTATTAATATGCTGACCACCTGCACCAGAAGCTCGATACGTATCAACTCGTAAATCAGCAGGATTAATTTCTATTTCCTGTTGCTCGTCTGGCTCAGGCAATACTGCTACAGTACAGGCAGAAGTATGAACACGCCCTTGAGACTCTGTCTCAGGCACACGTTGTACACGATGCGCACCAGACTCAAATTTCAAAAAGCTGTAAACATTATCTCCCTCAACGCGTGAGATCACCTCTTTATAACCACCATGCTCACCTTCGTTAGCAGACAATATTTCTACTCGCCAGCCACGCTTCTCAGCATAACGAGAATACATGCGGAATAAATCTCCTGCAAAAATAGCAGCCTCATCACCGCCTGTTCCTGCACGAATTTCAAGGTAAACATTACGTGCATCATTAGGGTCTTTAGGCAAAAGCATTTTCTGCAAGTCTTGCTCTAATGTTTCGATGGTTTCTTGCTGAGTTTTAACCTCTTCTTCTGCCATCTCTTTTAGATCTGGATCAGAATCTTTCAATAACTCTTTAGCGCTCGCTAAATCTTCTTGTGCTTTGGAAAGTTCACGGAATGTTTTAATAACAGGTTCTATTTCTGCATATTCTTTTGAATATTCACGAAATTTATTTTGATCACTGATGATTTCTGCATCACCTAATAAAGCAGTTAACTCTTCATAGCGATCTTGTAATAACTCTAATTTATTTAATAAGGAAGGTTTCATTATTTTACCAGCCAATAGTATTTTTGAATTCTGTTGTTGCTTAGTTCTATATTACATATAAACAACAGCCCTTTATACTTATACCTATATATGAAAGTATATTTCTTCTTAAGCTATCTTTGCTAATATAGACCAATACGCATAACTATCCACTGACTAAACATATAAATTAAACATGTTGCATATTGTAGCATTAAATAAACTTAGCACTCTAGTTATCATTGTTGTTGAAAGGCAAAAACAAGTATACTAACTGTATGTTTGTCCCTTTTTCTAATAAATAGCTACTTGTTATTAATGTAGTTTTAAATAAAATTAGTAGCTTTTTTAAATGACTCAATATCTAATTTTGGTTAATTATGAATAAGTTTTTCTTATTATTTTGTACATCAGTAATACTGTTAAGTGGCTGCAACTTATTTGAGACCAAACAAGGTGAAAATACTGTTCAACCTATAACAGATACATCACCAAAAGAAAAACCTATTATA
>JBEBWU010000138.1:0-5972 GCA_040391985.1 Entomomonas sp.
GTGTTCGTTATACTAAGGTTAAGTCTGTTTGTACATGCTGTGGACATGAAATCAACACTAATCAGGTGATAGATTCTCTTAGTCGGTTAGAGGTTTATGTCAAAACTGCTGCAAAGTATAGTGAAGATAAAAAAGAGAATAATAAAATTAAGGATGTTATTAATTTGATTAATTTAGCGCTTATTAGGGCGGTTATTAATGAGTATTTTGGGTTAACTACTGGTAGCACTGTAATTGATTTGGCTACTCGTTATGATGTGCATGTAAATACTGCTAGTAAATATAGAGGTAATATTAAGAAAGCATTAAGAGTATTTGAACGCCAAGCTGAAAGAAATATTTGTAGTTTGTTAGAGGAATCAAGGAAAGTTTCTAATGGTGAGTATTGATAATTATTTTATTAGGTTTGTGCAGATTGGCTGGCAGAAAGCTGCCAGCTTTTAAGTTTTTAAACTACGGATTTTATGTTACTGTTTTATACGTTCGATATTTCAACATTACTTCCCGTCCTTTTGGTGTCAGTGTCCAGAATAATACCTGATTATATCTATTTATTTTTTCTGGCTTAATACTAATTAAGCCATAGGCATTAAATTGAATGGCTATATCATCTAATATCTGCTCGTTTATTATTAAGTCAGTATTTATTTTTGGATTTTTTTCAATTATATCTAATATTAACAAATCACTAATTTTTTTCTTCGCTACTAAGTCTCTTTTAGGCTCCCAAAAAAAAGAGGATATTATTATAAATAAATCTTTCCAACTTATTGAATATTTATATGTTTTTTGTTCTGGGTTAGTGCTTGGTAGTATTTCAAAATTTAATTCTTCATCAAATTTGGCGATATCTGCAAGATTATTAGAAGATAGTAACTGATTATCTATACTTGCTTTTAATTTTTCATTTTCTTTTCTTATATCATTAATCTCACTTAAAAGAGCTTCATTAGAGACCTTATTAGCTCTAACCCAGCCAATAGCAGGAAACATTTTTATTGTTTTTGATAGGCTTAGGGAAACTAATCCTGGTAACTCTTTGGTTTCTTCCCAATATTTTACTAATCGATTGGTAGAAACTTTTTCTCTAAAGGCTGCTAACTTTTCTCTAATTTCAGGTTTAGCTTCTGATTTTTCAAAGGGTAAGCTGTCAGGATCACCGTGTATAAGTGCTACCACTTTCACTCCTTTTTCTACTGCATAATCAAATTCCTTTTCAGTATAACTGACATCATCACTGGCAAGAGAACCATAGCGACCGCCAATAATTAATAAATAATAGTCGCAATCGTCAATAACTCTTTTAATAAATTCAAATTGTTCTTCATCTGTAGCAGGGAACATCTCCATACCAGCAGGAATGCAATCCATTTCCATTAATGCTTGTATAACAGCTTTGCGCTCTTCTTCTAAGTCTCTAAAGGTAGAGCTAATAAATACTTGATACCTTTTGTTCATAATAGTCCACTAATTATATTTAAGCAGTTAATAAAATTTTTTGTATTAATACTTGTTATCTATGATTATAGTTAATCAAAATCCTTTAAGATAGTTACTATATCTATGGTATCAGGTAATGGCAATGGATATAATTCGATTTCATTAATGCCTTTTAATTTAGTTTCTACTAATGAACGAGAAGTACCATTAATAGCTAAGAATTTTCCATCTTGTATAAGCCAAAGCCCTTGCATTGATTTTCCATCAAAGCTAATTGATCTACAGCTGGCTACTTCATATTTTTCTATTATTTTTACTTTGCATTCAACAGGGTTGTCATAAACTTTTCTATTTAGATACGCTAAGGTGAGATTATTTATGTTGGTATTGGATGAGCTAATTGCTGCACTATTATTGGTATTAGGTATTGGTTGATCAGAGTCCACAGTTATTAATCCTATTACAATAATAGTAATCATAATAGCTAATATAGCCCATGCGATTGGTGATGTTTTTAATTTAATAGGAGCACCACATTGTGGGCAGGATTTAGCTTTGTTGCTGATTTCTGCTTTACATTCTTTGCATTTAATTAATGACATTATTATTTACTCCTTTATTTAATAAGTTATTTTGTTGTATATAATACAAAAAACTTGCATTGTGTGAAAACACACATTAATATATTAAACCAGATAGGTTGTAAAGTTGCGTCTAGTGACTTAACAGCCTTTTTTTATGCCTACAGAATACTTAGGAGGCATTGCCTCATCAGGTGATACTACGTTGATTGAGTATCACAAAATAAAGCCCCTTTCTAGCAATAGATTGGGGCTTTTTTTATCTGCATTATATTTAACGAGGGCGACCTCTTAAGTGCGTCAACACCTAAGATAGCCCTAATCAGCAGAGCATAGCTGCTTCATAGCTAAGACCCTCGGCTTGACGTCAAGCGGTGAAATGTTAGCACAAATATGACGAGCTAAGAAATGCTACTAAAAGAGTATCGTTGTACCAATTGTCGAAAATTGTTATGTAAATGCTCCACTACTTCGGAGGTGGAGATTAAATGTCACCGATGCAAATTATTAAATCATAGAATTCCTCAAGAGAAACGAAATGCCAGAACCAACCACATCAAGCGCATTTAGCGCGATAAGTATTTTAGGTTTTTCGTTGGTGGGTGCACTATCTTCAAGTCATCCAACTGCTGTGTGGGGTGCATTAATTGGCTCTGTAATATGTATTATTACTTATAGTGATACTAAGCCTTTTGTCAAAATATTTTATTTTTTACTGTCATGGACTACAGGCTATATGTTTGCTGTTGAAATAATAGGGCAAGGACTGGTAGTGACAGAGGGAGCAATAGCTTGTTTATGTGCAGCCATTGCTTTACCAGTATTGTTTGGCATTGTTTATATGTTGAAAAATGGCAAAGTATTGAAAGATGCCATGAAAACAGTTGTTAATCTGTTGAGTAGGTTAAACATTAGCTTTAAAGATAAAGGTAATGATGATGACTATCGTTAATCAGATATTAGCCAATATAACACTGCTTTTATCTTTTATGTTATTTGCTATTGTTTTTATAAGGCTTCTAAAAAATAAAAAAAGAACACTTAATTATATTTTGGATGGTCTACTTGCTATTGGGTTCAGTGGTATTGTCATTATTATTCTTTGTACTAAATCATATCAGGCAGATTTGCCGATGATAGTTATTTTGGTTGTTCTAATTGTTAAGTATTTAAAGTGTCATTCAGGTAACGGGGTACAGCTATGAGTCTGCCACGTGGAATAAGAAATAATAATCCTGGCAATATTCGCTGGGGTAGCAATTGGCAAGGTTTAGTTCCTCAGTCGCAGCGTACCGATAAATCATTTTGTCAATTTAAAGATGCAGCGCATGGTCTAAGAGCTATTGTAAAAATTTTATTTACCTATCGTGATAAATACGGTTTAGAAACAATAGAAGGGATTATACATCGTTATGCGCCACCTTTTGAGAACAGTACAGATAACTATATTAAAAGAGTATGTTATTCATTACATATTAGAAAAAATGAGATTATTAGCTTTTCAGATAGCCAGTTAATGGAGTTGTTAAAAGCAATTACAGCTGTAGAAAATGGGAATCAATATTACGATTATTATTCGTATGAGCTGTTAATGCGAGCTATTAAGATGGCTAGAAGCTGAAATGCAAAAGATTTTAAATTATCCCATTATTGGATTGATTATTATCTTGGTATTAATGGTAGTTTATATTTCATTTATTACAAAGCAGCGTGACCAAGCTATTGATGGTTTTAATAGAGCCAATCAGCAAATAGCACAACTTATTAAGATTAATCGAGATCAAGCTGGCGCAGTTGATCTGCTTAATAAGCAATTAGCTTTAAATGATGCTTATATTGAGGGATTAGAGCAACGTAGGAAAAATACAGAGCAAGTATTAGCACCTACAGAGTCAAAATTTAAAAAGGCCAAAAATGAAAATCCATCTATTAATGATTGGGCTAATCAGCCTTTGCCTATGGGGTTGTACTGATCGACCTCAAATAGTAACTGAAACGAAAACTGTAGTTATTAAACCGCCAGCTATTACTCCTTGTGAAAGATTAACGATTAAAGGATGTGGCCCTACTACTAATGGTGAGTTATATGAGTGCGGTTTAGAGGCTATTAAAAAACTATGGCAGTGTGCAGATCAAACCGATGCACTTATAGAGTGGAGTAAAAAGACAGATGAGCGAATCAAGAAACTTGATTAGAGTTGTTCCCCCAAAAGGTGAAACAGGTAAGCCATTATTTTCAATGGGAACTAAAGTGTTTGTTGGTGACAAAGAACTTAGCAATATTTCATCCATTCAATTAATAGCAGAAGTTGGTAAGCCTTGGAGAGCCATTGTTGAGTTTTCTATGGTTGAAATGATTGATCCTGAAGCAGCTGAATTATCAGAAAAAGAGGTTGATATAACAACATTGGGCGATAAAGAAAGACAATATATGAAGCTTCAAGAGAGTTAAAAGATGTGTAAGTTTTGCGATAATACAAGAGCATGGTTTAAAAAATGGTTGGGCGTAGCTAATGAACGAAATAAACCAGTTGATAAAGGTGATGCAGGAAAACACTCAAGCTCAGTTGATGCTAGTGAAAAGTCAGGCAGAGTTAGCCAAAGCAATAAGTGAGTTAGCAGCTAGTAATCGTGATATTGTTGAGAATATATTGGCTGAGGATTTAGAAGATAAAGAAACGCCTAGTTATATGGATGGATCGCCTAAAATAGAATATTTATAGTAACAGATGAAGCCCTTTGAGGCTCTTGGTTAGAGGTTGTATGACTAAGATAGCTATCAAAGAGCTGGCGGTTAAAGATTTAATCCCTTACGCCACTAATAGTAGAACGCACTCAGATGAGCAAATAGCTCAGGTCGCAGCGAGTATTAAAGAATTTGGATTTTTAATCCCTGTTTTAGTGGATAGTCAGCAAGTTATTATTGCTGGTCATTGTAGAGTATTAGCTGCTGAACAGTTGGGATTATCCAAAGTACCCTGCATTGAAGCGGCTCATTTAACAGAAGATCAAAAGAAAGCCTTTGTTATCGCAGATAATAAGTTGGCGCTTAATGCTGGCTGGAATGATGAATTGTTAGCTCTCAGTATTAATGAGCTAGAAGCCAAGGGATTTAATATTGATCTGTTAGGTTTCTCACTTGATGAGTTAGATAATCTACTTATTACAGATGATGATGTAGATATAGACTTTGATAAGGATGAGGGGCGATCTGGCGCAACGATTAATTATCTAAGTTTTGGTAAGGCGAAAATACCGCTTACTGATGAAGAACATGAGCAACTTATTACATGCTTAGATGAGTATGTAGAAAAAAATGGTGCTTTTTTTGGTTTTGCCAGTTATTTATTAGGGTTAAATCATGCTTGACCTTAATTATGATATTACCAACTTAAGAGGCGCAGAGTACAACCCACGTTATATTGATGATAACGATTTAACCATGCTGGCAAATAGCATTAAAGAGTTAGGCTTAGTTAAACCATTAATAGTACGTGGTGATTTATTGGTAGCTGGTCACCAAAGAACAAAGGCACTCAGGAAGCTAGGGGTAACTAAAGCAGCTGTTTATGTATTGCCAGTTGATACTACCACTTATGATGAGGTTAGATTTAACCAGCTGCATAATGGTACCGACATGGATAATGGTGATGAGCAATGCTTTATCGCTGGTCTTAAAGGTTTATCAGGATTTACTACTGTAAAAGCTTCTGCAGTAGTCGGTAATATGCGCTCAAAAATGGCGTATATTCGCAAGGGCATGGCTGAAATGATCTTAAAGTATGGATCATGGGGTGGTGTAGTTGCCACTCAGTCAGGTAATGTTATCCATTGCGCCCAGTATGCGCTAGCTGCCAAACTTACCAACTCAGAACTAACGGTTTATGTAATTAAAGACGCTGATAAAGCTAAGTATTTAAAATTCTTAAATCGTGAATATGGTGTGTTTTC
>JBEBWU010000139.1:0-5959 GCA_040391985.1 Entomomonas sp.
ACTTGTTCAGTGCATAGATTTTCTAAAAATATTCTCCTACTAGAATTAGTAATGTTTCTTTTTATTTTAATTTTTTATTAATTAATAAGTTAGCCAATTCATCAATATTTTTTTATTGGCTTGGCCTTTAACTTGCATATGATTGTATATACAAGTTAGTACAAGTAAATACTTATCTAGGAGAAAGTAATGGCTAAGCAAGACCGTTTTCGTGATGTAACTATAAGAGCGCCAAGGGGTACAACCCTAAACGCTAAAAGTTGGTTAACTGAAGCGCCACTTCGTATGTTAATGAATAATCTTGATCCAGATGTCGCTGAGAATCCTAAAGAATTAGTGGTATATGGTGGTATAGGTCGTGCTGCGCGTAATTGGGAGTGTTACGATAAAATAGTTGAGACATTAAAAAAATTAAATGAAGATGAAACCTTATTAGTTCAATCAGGTAAACCTGTTGGGGTATTCAAAACTCATAGCAATGCACCACGTGTACTTATTGCTAACTCTAATATTGTACCGCATTGGGCGAACTGGAAGCATTTTAATGAGTTGGATGCTAAAGGTCTTATGATGTATGGTCAAATGACCGCAGGTAGCTGGATTTATATTGGTAGCCAAGGGATTGTGCAGGGTACTTATGAAACCTTTGTGGAAGCAGCTCGTCAACATTATAACGGCAGTTTAAAAGGACGTTGGGTATTGACCGCTGGTTTAGGTGGTATGGGGGGTGCACAACCATTAGCAGCTACCTTGGCAGGCGCTTGTTCATTAAATATTGAATGTCAGCAAAGCCGTATTGATTTCCGTTTAAGAACTCGTTATGTGGATGAGCAAGCTAAAGATTTAGATGATGCCATTGAACGTGTTCGTAAATATACTGCTGAAGGCAAAGCTATTTCTATTGCATTATGTGCTAATGCGGCAGAAGTGTTACCTGAGTTAGTACGTCGTGGTGTAAAACCTGACTTATTGACCGACCAAACCAGTGCCCATGACCCATTAAATGGTTACTTACCAAAAGGCTGGACATGGGAAGAATATCGTCAACGTGCCCAAACTGAGCCAGATGTGGTGGTGAAAGAAGCTAAAGCATCAATGGCGGATCATGTGCAAGCAATGCTTGATTTACAAAAAATGGGTGTACCTACGTTTGACTATGGTAATAATATTCGTCAAATGGCCTTTGAAGAAGGTGTGAAAAATGCCTTTGATTTCCCTGGTTTCGTGCCTGCCTATATTCGTCCATTATTCTGTCGTGGTATTGGCCCTTTCCGTTGGGCTGCATTGTCTGGTGAAGCAAGCGATATTTATGCAACAGATGCTAAAGTAAAAGAACTTATCCCTGATGATAAGCATTTACATACTTGGTTAGATATGGCGAGAGAGCGCATTAACTTCCAAGGTTTACCTGCACGGATTTGTTGGGTAGGTTTAGGCGAGCGTGCTAAGTTAGGTTTAGCCTTTAATGAAATGGTACGCAGTGGTGAACTAAAAGCACCTATTGTGATTGGTCGTGATCATTTGGATTCTGGTTCGGTAGCAAGCCCTAATCGTGAAACTGAGTCTATGCAAGATGGTAGTGATACTGTTTCTGATTGGCCATTATTAAATGCGCTATTAAATACTGCCAGCGGTGCTACTTGGGTGTCTCTGCATCATGGCGGTGGGGTAGGTATGGGCTTCTCCCAACACTCTGGCATGGTCATCGTATGTGATGGTACTGATGAAGCGGCTGAGCGTATTGCTCGAGTGCTACATAATGACCCTGCGACAGGTGTAATGCGCCATGCAGATGCTGGTTATGATATCGCCATTGAGTGTGCTAAAGAGAAAGGTCTTAATCTACCAATGGTTAAATAACCACACTAAGGGGTGAATATGTCTGATGATAATAAATTCAAACCTCTTACTGGCATTAGAGTACTCGATTTAAGTCGAGTACTCGCTGGTCCACACTGTACAGGTATGCTGGCAGATATGGGGGCGGAGGTAATAAAGTTAGAAGTACCTGCACATGGTGATGATAGTCGCCATTTAGGGGCTTTTGATGAGACAGGTTACAGTATTTACTATGCCTTGATTAACCGAGGTAAGCGTAGTGTTGAAATAGATTTTAAAGATGCTGATGATTTAAAACGTTTTTATCAGTTAGTGGCAGAGTCTGATGTAGTGGTAGAAAACTTCAGACCTGGGGTAACTAAGCGGTTAGGCATTGACTTTGAAGTATTAAAACAACATAACCCAAAATTAATTTATGCCAGTATTTCTGGCTTTGGGCAACAAGGGCCACTTTCTAAACATCCTGCTTATGACATTGTTGCGCAAGCTATGTCAGGTCTTATGAGTGTAACTGGTTTCCCCGAAGTAGGGCCAACTCGTAGTGGTGAATCGTTAGGTGATTTATGTGCGGGTGTTTATGCAGCATGGGCTATTAGCACTGCATTGTTTGCCAGAGAGCGCCATAATGCAGCGGCACAATATATTGATGTAGCAATGTTTGATGTGCTAATCAGTATGCAAATGACAGGCTTAGCAGGTTTGTTAGCACGAGGCAAAGCACCAGGTTTGGTAGGTAATAGACACCCAATTTCTACGCCCTTTGATACCTATAAAGCGAAAGATGGTTTGGTAGTTATTGCGATTGCTAGTGATAAGTTATTTTTTAAATTTTGTGAATGTATTGGCAATAAGACATTAGCTACCGACCAACGGTTTGCTAATGATACCGTGCGTACTGAGCACGAGCATGTAGTTAAGGCAGAAATTGAAGGTTGGACTGGCAAGCTTACTGTGCAAGAGGTGTGCGATCTTCTATTAGATGCAGGTATTCCTGCTTCTCCAGTATGGGATTTAAAACAAGCTACCGAATGCGAACAAGCTAAATTAAGAAAATTATTTGTACCAGTTGTGGGACAGGCTTTTCCTATTGTGCCGCAGCCTGTTTATATCAATGGTGTGAAACCTCACAGTACCACTCATGCACCTGTGTTGGGCGAAGCTAATGATCTTTTTAGATTATCAAAAAAATAAGGGGAAACAAAATGGTGTTTAAGTTAGATGCTACAGAACAAGCCATTGTTGAATCTGTACAACAAGTAACAGAAGATATATTAAAAGCTAATGCGCAACAATTAGATGAGAGTGAAGGGTTTTGTGGTGATAACCTAAAGACCTTAGGTGAGTTAGGCTGTATGGGTGTTAACTTACCTGAAGAGTTTGGTGGCTTAGGTATTAGTAGTTTAGCAGTAAGTTACATTGTAGAAGCAGTAGCTAAGGCTTGTGCTTCTACAGCTTCCTCGCTAACAGCACATTTTTTAGCAACTGATTCTATTCTGGTAGGTGGTACTGAAGCGCAAAAGCAAGATTTATTACCACGCGCCGCTACAGGCGAAATTTTAGGTGCTTTTGGTCTAACTGAACCTGCAGCAGGCTCTAACCCTGCGGATATGCGTACTAAGGCAATCAAAGAAAATGGTGGTTGGCGCATTCGTGGTAGTAAGCATTATATTACCAATGCGGCCGAAGCTGATTTTATTGTACTGTATGCGAAAACAGATCCAGAAGCAGGGGCGAAAGGTATTAGTGCCTTTATTATTCCTAAAGGAACTGAGGGTGTTACGTTTTCTAGCCCTGAAAAAACGATGGGTTTAAAAGGCAGCACTATTTATGAGTTAGCCTTAGATTGTTGGTTACCAGAATCAGCCGTGTTAGGTGAGGAAGGTAAAGGCTTTCATACGGCTATGCATGTACTGGATCGTGGTCGTGTGGAAGTGGCGGCTATGTCATTAGGTATTGCTAGTGCAGCCTTTGAAGATACCATGAAATGGATTAATGAGCGACAAATTGGGCCTAAACCATTAGCCGCTTATCAAGGCACCCAATGGAAAGTGGCTGATATGTATACTCAGTTAGAGGCTACTAGATTAATGACAGCCAAAGCAGCAGTATCACGTGATAGTGGTGATCGATTTAGTTTGGAGTCCGCCACCGCAAAATTATTTGCAGCTGAGGTGGCAGGTTTTGTAACGGATGCAGCATTACAATTACATGGTGGTTATGGTTATATTAGAGATTTACCATTGGAGCGTTATGTGAGGGATGCACGTATCTTGCGGATTTTTGAAGGCACTTCAGAAATTCAAAAGATCATTATCTCAAGGGCTGTAATTAATCAATATAAATGACAATAGAAAAGCAAGGTATAAATAGTATATCTTGCTTTTTTTATCACTGGTTAACAATAATAAATTAGCTGTGGTTTGGGGTGTATGACATGACATTAAATACTGATAATAAAACAAGTAAATTAGTTGAAACCCGTTCTATTGATTATATTCCCGAAGCGGAGCGACATGGCAGTGTCTGGAGTCAATTTACCTTATGGTTTGGTGCTAACCTACAAATAACTGCTATTGTTACTGGTGCCTTAGCTGTTGTATTAGGCGGCGATGTGTTTTGGTCATTGATTGGTTTATTTATAGGCCAGTTAGTGGGTGGTGCTATTATGGCGCTACATGGTGTACAAGGCCCTAAGCTGGGATTGCCACAAATGATCTCAAGCCGTGTACAGTTTGGTGTTTATGGTGCAGTTATTCCTATTGTATTGGTATGCATTATGTACATTGGCTTTTCTGCCAGTGGTTCGGTATTAGCAGGGCAAGCGATAGGTAAATTAGTCCATGTATCTGATAATTTAGGTATCCTGATCTTTGGGGTGCTATTGGTTATTTTTACCATTTGTGGTTATAAAATTATTCATGGTATGGGACGTTTGGCCAGTGTAGTAGGCATTTTAGCTTTCTGTTATATGTTCTATCAATTAATGACTAAACATGATGTGATAGCGTTATTAGCTATTAAACATTTCTCTTGGGCAAGCTTTATGTTGGCAGTCTCATTATCTGCCTCATGGCAAATTGCTTTTGGCCCTTATGTGGCAGATTATTCACGTTATTTGCCGAAAAATACTTCTAGCTTTAAGACCTTTCTAGCAGTGGGTTCTGGTAGCATTATTGGTACTCAAATTTCGATGATTTTTGGAGTGCTAGCAGCCGCCCAAGCAGCTCAAAGTGGTGGTGCTTTTAGGCACCATGAAGTTGAATATATTGTAGGTCTAAGTGGGGTTGGGTTAATAGCGGCACTACTTTATTTTATTATTGCCTTTGGTAAGGTAGTAATTACTACCCTGAATGCTTATGGTAGTTTTATGTCGATGGCGACTATTATCAGCGGCTTTCGTGGTCATAGCGTTATTTCAAGTAGATTACGTTTTATTTATATTTTCTTGATGGTGGGACTATCGGTCATTATTGCCTTGGTAGGTCGTGGTGACTTTTTAAATAATTTCTCTGCTTTCTTATTGTTCTTGCTCACTTTCTTCACCCCTTGGAGCGCAATTATTATTGTTGATTATTATTTAGTGACTAAGCAACGCTACGATATTCCTGCGCTATCAGACCCTAATGGTCGCTATGGTAAATGGAATTGGGTGGGCATAGGTGTTTATATTTTTGGGGTATTAATTCAAATGCCCTTTGTTGATACTAAGTTCTTCACAGGTCCTTTAGTACAGTATTTACAAATTGATATTTCATGGATTATTGGTTGGATTATTCCTGCCATTATATATTTTATTTTAGCTCGTAAATTTAGTTATGAAATACCTCATCAATTAATTATCCCTGATCATGAAACCGATGACAGTGAACAAGATGATAGTTTCCTAAAGGATATAAGTAATGTGGCAGTCAACTGATAAAGCTATTTGGATAGGAAGAGATGATAGCAGTGAGGGAGCACGGGCACTTAGGTTATTTCAGACAATTGAAGTAGCTAATGAGTTTACCCCTGAGCAATATGCTAATCATACGGCACTATTAGGTTTTATGTGTGATGAAGGGGTGCGACTTAATAAAGGAAGAGTAGGCGCACAAGAGGCTCCTAATGTTATCCGAAAAGC
>JBEBWU010000140.1:0-5940 GCA_040391985.1 Entomomonas sp.
AGAGATGGCAAAACAGTTCCCATACCTTACAACAAGGTTACTATTTTGCCATAATATCGGGGCCTGTACAGCTACTATCGGCTTTAGTCTCAGATGAGTGCATTAAATAACCCTTCTTCAAAGGTTTAACATAGAAATAATGTGTCTCTTCTGTGTCGTCTTCTTTAGTACCATTAAAGGTTACTTCAACTTGGTATAGATCATCGTCTTCACAACGTTTAACCGTGCCATAAAAACCATTACGTTCTTTTAAGGTACGTTGTAGATCTACTAACTCTTCTGCATTGGCTTTAACCGAAAACCTTTTAGCCATTCCTTGACTAAGCAATAACCAATCATCCACAAAATCTCTGGCATTGGTTGCTGTAGGCTGTTCCCTAACCACTTTATCGCCATTCACTTGATAACGATAAATGCCTTTACGGGTTAATAGATCACTGTCGATCATTGCTACATCAGCTTGTAACTCAAAGCCATTGGCTAATTTTTTTAAGTTGATTAAGCTATGACCTTTATAAGTAATTAATTGACGATGCCATAAAGTAGACTGTTGAGTTTGAGCATCTGCAAATTTTACCACATCAAATACTAAGGGTTCCCATGTAGCTGTACACCAAGGTGAGCCATGCAGAACAACTATTTTTGGTGTTTCGTTAGCTTTAATAGGCAATATTAAGTAATCATAATAATCACTATAAGCGCCTGTAATCATCCGATATGGGTTACTTTTCCACAGTAAATCACGCTGCCACCCTTTATCCCTAAAGCGATAACCAAGTAATACATTATCATTCCCACAAGGAATACCAAAGCTGACTTGTACAACCAATAATCCTGCTGTAGCAGGTGGTTGCTCAACCACGATTTGTAAATCGTAGCCATAAATAGCTTCAACTTCATTTAGTTCAGAAAGTTGTAGTGATTTTAATAAATCAGTTTGAATAGCGGCTATATTAACAGTTAAACCTTTTTCACAAGCTAACCGTGCATCCACTAGATCAATTAATGCTATTTTAAGATCTTCAATACTTTTAATAGCTTTTCTAGGCACATAACCATATTGTGCATTAGGATCTTCTATTTGTAATAATTCTACTAAAGGTTCTTTCACTGCTGTAATTTGCTTATCCGTCAATACAGCGCAGTTTGCATTCGCATAGGAAGCAAACAAAATAATCGCTAAAGAACCTAATACTGATAATAATTTAGTGACCATAACACACTCTAATTAAAAGGCTTGTGGCCAATAGATAAATTCCAAAACAACAAATTATTAATTTACTTTAGAAGTTTATATGTAACAGAACATTTTTTCAAAATAAAACTAAAAAAAATCAAAAATTGTTCAGAATCCTATAGAATAATCGATAGTTTTTATTAATTAACCATTCTTACTTTTGATGCTGGGTACACTATGGCTTTTCTAAAAAAATTAATGCGTAAGACAAAAAACACACCTAAACGCCTTAACCCTGAAATATACGACCTTGCCGCACAAGGCAGTCGTGAAGCATTGCTTATCTATATAAATTACTGCCGAGAAGCCAATATTAAACTAGATTATGAGCTTTTCCAACAGGGGCTCTATAACTCTGCAGAACAAGGTAATGCAGAATCACTTTACGATATTGGTAACTTCTACCTAAACGGTACACTTGGTTTCCCACAAAGCAATGAGCAAGCAATGGATTACTTTTTAAGAGCCGCTAAATTAAACCATAGCAATGCCATGAATCAAATTGCTTTTAGTTATTTAAAAGGCCGAGGCGTTGAAGCAGATGATAAAAAAATGTTGGAGTGGTATGAACGATCAGCAGGACTTGGTAATGCTGATGCCATAACCAATATTGGCAATATTTATGCACATGGGCAAGGCGTTGAAAAAGATTTTGATAAAGCCAAAGACTATTTCTTTAAAGCCGCTGAACAAGGCAATGCTAATGCTATGAATAACCTCGCCTATCTATACCAAAATGGTTTTGGGGTAGAAAAAGATGAGGCTACAGCAATGGAATGGCTAAAAAAAGCCCAAGAAATTAAAGCCAAACAGCCTATTAGTATTGGGATTATGGATAGTTAATTAACTATCCATAATTAAAGGCTATTAGTTAATAAACTGGCTATTGTTGTATAAGGAACACGGCATAAACTTGTTGAGTCAGAGTTACTTGTAATATCAAAAAGATATGAGCCTTCAAAATTACCTCTATCTAATGTAGGTAATTGTTCAATTACTTGATTATTTTTAATATCAACTAATCGATAATTACCTTGTGGCTGATACTTATCTTCTGTAGTGGCAGCTTTAAAATCTAATGCATAATGAGCAGAGGGTGAGTCTATATTAGTAGTTACTATACATTTTTTTTCTTTGTGTATTTCTAAAAACTCAACTATCTCTTTAGGTAAATCATTATTGGATATACAATTAGGATTATCTAAATCTGCTAATTGCACTCTTACATATTTTCCAACTTGTTGATCAACTAACCATGACTTATCATGAGAATAGTAAGTTCGTAATAAATAGGGTTGCCCTATTTTTTCATCATGCACTTTAAACTCTAAAAATTTTAATTTTCTATCTAACAATAAAGCCATAATGGCACTTGGAGCTAGTACACTATTTTCTTCAATTACTACGCTTTCTATTTGCAAGGGTTGCTTTGATAACTTTTCAAGTGCCTGTTTACAAAGTACTTGAGTATTATCACTTCGTTTAGCAAAAACCTGCCAATGATTTCTTTCATCACCACCATAAAAGGTATTTATTGAATGCTGCTTTATTGCTTCAATAGCAATCCAACCAATCAGAATAGTAATGCCTATTAATATTATTTGTATATTTGGCTTGCGCTTAGATTTTGCTATTCTAATAATACTAATAAAACAAATAATAAGTACTATCAGTTTCAGCAATCCACCATCAATAAAAAGTATGACAAACAACAGTATTAATATAATACCTATTAAAAGACCTGCCCCTGTCATTATTATTTCCTTAATGAGTCCCTAATTCCATTAACATTAAGCTTTATTTATTGATAAGTAAATGATATTTTTACTAAAATCTTATACTTTTTATTACTATTTGTTGAATAGCTTTAACTTCTTTAAAAATCTAATTAAACCGCTTAATACTATAAGGCGCAGGATCAGTAAATGGTTTTTCACCTGTTATTAAATCTGCCAATAATCGTCCAGAGATAGGTCCTAGTGTTAAACCATGATGGGCATGGCCAAAATTAGTCCATAACCCTGTTGTATTAGGTACGGCACCAATCACAGGGCGCATATCAGGCATACAAGGACGACGACCTAACCAAGGGGTTGTTTCAATAGCCTCGCCTAATGGGTAAATAACCCTTGCTATAGCTTCTGCCCGTTTTAATTGAATTTCATTAGCAGGTTTATTAGGGTCGGCAAATTCAGCACCTGTGGTAAGGCGAATGCCATTGGTCATTGGTGCTAAAATAAAACCAGCCAAATGATCACAAATAGAATAATGTAAAACTTGTTCAGGTTCTACATGATAGTGCTTATGGTAGCCGCGCTTAACACCTAATGGCGCATAATGACCAAACTGTTTTAATAAGCTAGCTGAATCCGCACCTAAGGCAATCACTGCATTGTTAGCTGTAATGGTTTGCTCATCAGTTTGTACTGACCAGCCATTAGCTGTTTGCTTTAAGGTATTGGCATCACCCTTAACTAAAGTTCCACCTAATTTAACAAAAAGTTGTGCATAGCCTTTAGTCAGTAAACTTGGGTCAGTCACTGTTTTTGGGTCTAACCAATGAATACCGCCTTTAACACTGGCTTTTAATGTTGGTTCACGATCGCGTAGTTGTTGCTTGCCAAGCACATCATAATTGAGTTGATAAAAATCTAGCTCAATAATATCTTGTAGGGCATGATCAAAAGCTTCTTGATCTCTAAATACCTCTATCCAGCCTTTGGGACGAATAAGATGTTCTAAACCTGCTTGGGCTACCCATTTATCATGCTCTGTCACACAACGTTGAATTAATGGCCACATATCAGCCGCTGCTTGAGCTAATCGTTTAGGCGCAGAATGCCACCAATACTTTGCTAACCAAGGAGCTGCTTTAGGTAAATAGGAAAAATCGTAACGGACATCACTTTGATTGTTAAAGGCATAACGAATTAGTCTACTTAATTCACGAGGAAAGGCGTAAGGTATAACACTGCTTCGTTCAATTAAACCAGCATTGCCAAAGCTAGTACCTTCACCTGGCTCTAATTTATCTATTAAACAGACATTTCTACCTCGTGCTTGTAACTGTAAAGCACTGCTAACACCAATAATACCTGCGCCTAGAACAATACAATCATAGTTCATTACTATTCCTATAAGAGAGTATTTAATTAAAACTAAATGCTAAATTACTATTATAACCTTATATATAACCATTAATAGGCTAATCTTTTAGCATAATAATATGATTAATTAATCAAATTAATATTTCTATTTTTTGCATAGTGAAATATAATCCGTCCCGAAAATTAGCTCTCTTAGACTTAAATCATTGATATTAAATAAGTATCTTAAGGCAATATGTAATACTATGTTAAACCGCATCATCTCTCTCTTTAAATCCAATAAATCTCAACCTAACAACACAAAACCCACTAATAACGCTACTAATGTTCATGGTGGTAAATACAGTCCTACCCTTGTATCAGGTTTGATTCATGATCATAAAGAATTATTAAATATAGCAGGCAAAATTCAAGATGCTTACAATGCTGATAAATGGAGTGATTTATCTAAACAGTTAACTATTTTCCGTGAAAAAATATATGCTCATTTAATCACTGAAAATATTAATCTCTATATTTATCTACAACGCTCTCTAAAGGATGATCCAGAAAGTCTTGCAATGATGCAAGATTTACGCAAAGAAATGACTGGCATTAGTAAAGCCGTTACTGCTTTTTTAACTAAATATACTGATTTAGAAAATAATACTGATCATCAGCAACAATTTGGTGCTGAGTTTAAAGGCGTGTGTGAAGTATTGTTAAGACGCATCGAGTGTGAAGAAAAAACCTTGTACCCTATGTATGCGCCTATCCCAGCTTAAGTTAGCTTCTGGAAAAAAGTTAAAGTCAATTATTAATACCTTAAGTAATAATTGACTTTATTAAAGGAACGGATGACCAATCAATACTATCTAATAAATTTTTAATAATCAGCCCTAGTTCCGTATCCCCTTCAATTTGCAATTTTCTATTAAAAAATAATGTATCAGGGTCTTCTTTTCTTAACATCATTTTAGTAAAGTCAATCATCTTAGCGGTAAAGCGTAAATCAGGTTCGCCTGTATGATTACTGACTAAAAATTTTTGCTCATTAGCTGTAAAGTTAATCACTAAACCTAAATCATCAATCACAATCTCAAATTGTTTACCTGCTAGTAATGACATATCAGCCAGTAAAATATTTTTCTTCAATAATTGATTAAGCGTAATCACTAGACTGTATTGTGTAGGCTTACGAGGTAACAGGCTGGTTACTTTCTTAACAAAAGGTGGAAACGTAATTTCAGGTAATTGCATAACTATTCTCCTGCACAGGCATAATACCTGCTTGGCCTTGCCAATAGCCATCTACTAAACCATGCTCAGTAAATTCAGCCAATTGCTTTATGGCATCATCAACATTCAATAAATTATTAATCACGCCATAGTGTAATTGAATAATTTCTGTCATATATTGATGTTGTGGTGATAAACGTAAAGATTTTATACCTAAGCTAACCATCTCTTGATGGTGCCCCAATAATACATGACAATCAGCAGACATGGTTTGAATACCATTCATGGTAAGGAATGATTGTCCTTCTCGGGTTTTTAAGGTTAAGGCATTAGGATGTTGTTGACACTTAAACTCACAACTGTCTTTCTTTAAATTAT
>JBEBWU010000141.1:0-5938 GCA_040391985.1 Entomomonas sp.
TATAAACTATTAGCAAAACATTGCATTGCTTGTCCTGCCAGCTCAGGTACTAATTGCCAACTATTACCTAAATAATTTTTGATCTGCTCAAGATCTCCCCGTCCATTACCTAAATGTAAATTAGTAATGGCCTGCTTACCTAATCGAATCAAAGTATGCATCGCTTTACCATTAATAACCACAACTCGAATATCAAACACTTTGCCTTGATAACTTGCTTTAGGAAGCCATCTTTCTATCTGTAATTTATGATATTTTAATAACTCATCTATTAGTTGAGTTATTTGCTGCCAAGTATTATAACGAATGAGTTTACGATTATTATATAAGCGAATACCCTTTTGGCTTTCCACCATTTCAATAGTTGTAATCGCTTGAATTTGATTTTTATTAATGGCTAATGCGATAGTGCCACTAGCACCACTACCATGTGCTAACTTAATAAAAACTCGATTTAACCTTTGTTGATTTAATACTGAAATCAACTGTTCAAAACTAGTTACCTCTTCAGATAGTTGATATGGGGTGGGCAAGTTTAATGACAGCCAAAGATCTGATGTTTTTCTTTTATCAAATAATTGTAATCCCTCTGAGAAATCTATCGTACAGTAATGGCTAGGACATTGTGTAAGTTGTTTTTGAACAATACCAAAAAACTGCTGTAATCCTGCATACCACTGATTAGATGGTATTATCTCTCCTTGCTCCAACTGCAAATCAGCAATATTTTCAACCACACTCTTTGTTATACCTTTCTTGCCTAACTGTAATAATAAACATTCAGTATCACTAGACTCTCCTGATGTTTCCAGTCGAATAATATTGCCTTCATGTACTGTTTGGATAAGTGTTTGTGGATTTTCTATTATCTGTTGATACGAAATAACCTTAGCTTGTGGCCAATTAATTCGTTGTAATGAAGATTGGAAAGCTGTAACTCGACGGCTGTTAGGTGGTGCTATAAGCACCACCTGTTGTGGATTATTCACCAATACTGACATAGCGCCAGTCATCATCCTCATCAAAATCAGCATCAGAAGACACATCAATAGTGAAGCCTTTAGCCGCAGCAAAAGCTTTTAATTTCTCAGCCATTTCTTCTGATAAATAGTTATGGTTTAAATCTAAGTGCTTTAAGTTATCTAAATTTTTAGCATCCAATAGAGCTTGTGCACCCTCATCGCCTAATGTACCTAGTGATAAATCTAAAGTATTTAGATGAGTAACTACAGGAGCATTAGCCACTGCTTTGGCAATATTATCTTGCTCATCACAGTTCATTAATCCTAAATAGGTTAGTTGATTAAAACGATCTTGCAGAATTGGCTGTAAATCTTCTACTGATCCTGTATAACCATATTCTTCTGTACCTAAATAAATTTCTAAATGTTTTAGCTTAGGTAAATTAGCATTGGCTATTTCTTTAATGGTAGAAGAAGCTAAACCACCTGATTGAACAATTAATGTTTCTAACTCTGGCGCATTTAAATTAGTAAAACCTAGATCATTACCACCACGCGTGCCAAAATGTTTTAATTTAGGAAAGGCATGAATTAAGGGTGCATTATCAGTATTAATAATCCATGAAATTTCATTTTCTTCATAGGTAATATCATTAACAAATAAAGTATCCAATAACGGTAATTTATCTTTAGCAGCAATCACAGCATTAATTGGGCCCGCTGAACTTTCTTCATACATTTCTTCTGAGTAAGCACCTAATACCAACCCTCTAGTTTCTTGAGCATTAGGTTCTGCTAGATATTTACTTAATTTTTCATCCCATGTTTGCTTATCATCGTAATCAACAGCAATACGATATATGGTATTTTCTAAGTTTTTAAGTGGTTGGCCTGGCTCCCAATCTTCAACTTTATTGCCAGCAAATTTATCTAAATGGTTACCTATCGTCATAATAATCCCCTTCCTGCTGAATAAATTATATTGCTGTTGTTAAAAATAATCTTACTAGTTTATAAATTTATACTTAATAATATATTAATTTACCGCAATATTATGACGGTAATATTTTACTGACGCATTCTTCTACCGTAAGTAAATCTGTTCTAAAGTGATAAGCAGGGTTTTCAGGAACCTCATAGGGTGCACTAACCCCTGTAAAATTTAGTAGCTCACCCGCTATTGCTTTGGCATATAATCCTTTAGGGTCTCGTTGTTGCAAAACAGCTAAAGGAGCTTCTAAATAAATTTCGGTTGCTTGTAGTTTTTTAATAGCTTGCTGGCGTGCCTCAAGATAAGGACTAATTACACTGACAATAACCACAATACCCTGTTGTTGTAAGGTATAAGCTAACTCCGCTATACGCTGAATATTAGTATCGCGATCTTGTTTAGAAAATCCCAAATCAGCACTTAAGGTTTTTCTTAACTCATCACCATCTAATACTTTATTTTCAATATTAAGTGCAGTAAGACGTATAGCTAGCGCATTAGCCAAAGTAGTTTTACCTACGCCAGACAATCCTGTTATCCAATAAGCAGCTTTTTTATTTTGTTTTACATCCATAGTTCACTCAAAAATAACAGTCTCTAAGATAAGGTAATATATCAAAATAATAACCACTATAAAAATATACTTATTTTAAATAAAAATGATTAACCATCAATTATTCTTGCACTAACAACAAGAACTAATATAACGCTCTTTCTAATATTGATACTCAAGTTAATAATTTATAAAGAATGAGGAAATATATGACTATAGAAGAATTAAATGCAATTTTGGAACAACACAACCTTTGGTTACAAGATCATACTACGGGAAAACGTGCAAACTTGACCAATATTGATTGTTATAAAGTTATCAGACCTAGAATGACTTTGAACAAAGCCATTTTAAGAAATAGCCGATTTGAAGAAGCTGATATTCAGTATACCGAACTAAACTATGCCGACTTACAATATGCCACTCTTTATAATGCTAATTTGGAAGACTCTAGTTTTGAATATAGCAAATTGTGTCATACGGATATGCGTGGCGTAAAATTACAAGAAAGTAGTTTCAATTATAGTGATCTTCGCAATGCTGATTTACAAGATGCAAAACTTGATGGAGAAGATTGTGAGAGGGCTGATATACTGGGTGCAAATCTAAACAATGATATACTGGAAGGTGTTAATTTTGATGGCTCCAATCTAAGTAATGTTGATCTTAGAAATACTAATTTAACTAATACATCATTTAAAAATGTAAATTTAACTAACGCTGATCTAAGAGGAGCGACTATTGAAGCAACTGATTTTAGTGGCGCAATATTAGTCAATACTATTTTTGATCAAGGTACTACAACTATCGATAATGGTTAGTCTTTACTTAAACCATACTTGTTACAACACTTAGCTGACACATAAAATAGTGTCAGCTTTCTAGCCTATACTTTCATTAAGTTTACTGCAAACACCCTTTTAACTTTCCACTAACTGCCATTGTTTGGTTAAGCGTTTATCAGAAATAGCCATTTTAGTACCTAATTGTTGAGCAAAAATTGATACTCGATACTCTTCCAACATCCAACGATATTGTTGTAAGGCTGTATCTCGTTTGCCTTCTTTTAAATGTTTAGCCAAACGAGTTTGATATTGTTGCCAATATTCGGTTAACTCACTGCTATAAACTCGATCTTTCTGTAATTGCCCTGCTAATTTATCTAGCCGTTGTTCAATGGCTTTTAAATAGCGTGGATATTCTTTTAACCATTCAATGGGGGTATCCCTAACAAAATGTAGATTAACCAAATTAGCTAACTGTTGTTTCACATCGGCTAATGCTACTGCTTGGGTTAAATCTATTTTACCTTTTAAACGTTTTTGTAAATTATGATGCAGTTTTAAAATACCTAATACTAACTTAACTAGGTGATCAGCATTTTCAAACCAACCTCCACGTTTAGCTTCTGCTAACTTAGCTAAATTAGTAGCATCGCGGGGTAATATTTTTTCATCAGCTAATACGGTTTCATCAACGCTCGCCAATAAAATATCTTCTAATAAGCTATCAAAACGACCAATATCTTTAAAATAAAGACCTAGCTCTGTTTGTAAAGGAAGTTTACTACGTAAAAACTTGGCTTGTTCTGCTAACTGCTGCAACAATAAACGTTGTAAGGCTTGGCGATGTTGATAATCCGCCTCCGCTTGGGTAGCAAAACGCTCCTCTTTGATCACACCGTTTTGCTCGGCTAAAGCTGGATACACAGTCATACTTAAGCCAGCTACCTTATGTTGTTGGGTCGTTGGCAACGTCTCGAAACTATTTGCAGCAATAGGCTTGCTGGCTTGTTTTTGTTTAGGGATTGCCAATGCAGCTTGGCTTTCTTTATTAAAGCGTGCTACTAATGCCGCTAAATCCCTACCTTCACCTAATAGCTTACCTTGAGCATCCACTACCTCAATATTCATTCTTAAATGATCATCAAGATTAGCCTCTGCTTCTAACCATGCTTCATCACTAATTCGTACTCCAGTCATTCTTAATAATGGCTGACCTAATGCTTGATATAAACTACCCTCAGCAAAGCTAATAGTAGCTAGGGCTGCCTTTACAAAATCAGGAACAGGCACAAAATTTTTACGAATAGCTTTAGGTAAATTACGCACTAGCGCTATACAACGTTGTTCTAATAAACCAGGGACCAACCAGTTTAAGCGTTCTTGTGCTAACTGTGGCAATAATGGTGCAGGAACTTTTACAGTGACCCCATCACGAGCATTACCCGGCTCAAACTCATAACTGAGCGGTAAGGTTAAATCACCTAACTGTAAGTAATCAGGAAATAGATTGGTGGTGACCTCATTAGCATCCCGTGCTAAGGCATCAGCCTCGGTCATTATTAATAGCTTAGGATTATTTTTACTTTCTGTCTGATACCATTTATCAAAACTAGCTGTTTGATAAATATCTTGTGGAATATATTTGTCATAATACTGATAAAGCGTTTCTTCATCAGCAATAATATCGCGACGACGAGCTTTAGCTTCCAAGTCATCTAACTTTTCCATTAGTTGATGATTAGCTTTTAAACATTTTGCCTTAGATAAAATTTCACCCTGCACTAATCCCTCACGAATAAATAACTCGCGAGCAGTTTGTGGGTCGTGCGGTCCATAATGCACTGCTCGTCGCCCAACAATAATTAAGCCATATAAAGTAACCTGCTCAAAGGCAACTACTTGCCCTCGTCTTTTTTCCCAATGTGGCTCTAGATAAGTACGTTTTAATAAATGAGCGGCTAAGGTTTCTAACCAACTGGGCTCTATTTTGGCGACTATTCGTGCAAACAGCTTAGTGGTTTCCACTAATTCAGCTGCCATAATCCATTGGGGACGTTTTTTAGCTAGTCCTGTGGAGGGGTGTATCCAAAATCGTCGCTGTCTAGCACCAAGATAATCATTATCTTCTGTTTTTTGACCAATATGGCTTAATAAACCAGCAAGCACTGCTTGATGAACAGCTTCATAATTTAAATTTGCTTGTTCATTATCATTATGCTTTTGCTGATTTAATAATTTCATTTCTCGACAAATTAATAATAGTTGTCGATGGGCGTCACGCCACTCTCTTAGTCGCAAGTAATTTAAAAAGTTTTTTCGACACCAATTGCGTAATTGATTGCTGCCTAATCCTTGGCGTTTTTCCTCAAAACCACGCCATAAATTAATCAGTGCCGCAAAATCCGAATCAGGGTCTTTCCATTGGGCATGGGCTTGATCTGCTGCCTGTTGCCTTTCCATTGGTCGCTCTCTTGGATCTTGAACCGAAAGCGCGCTACTAATAATTAATAATTCATCTAATACCTTACGGCGAGCGCCCTCAATAAGCATACGCCCTAACCTTGGGTCAATTGGCAATCGCGCCAGCTGCTTACCTAAATTAGTTAACTCACCTTTTAGGGTAACGGCTGATATTTCTTGTAATAAA
>JBEBWU010000142.1:0-5937 GCA_040391985.1 Entomomonas sp.
TACCATAATCTATAAACGGCGTTTATTATACAACTTTAGTAAAATATCAGTAACTATATTACGCTATTCAAAAACTTTGAGCTCAATATTTTGACGAACCTAACTACTATTATTAATAGAAAAACACCTCCTACCCCTTGGCAAACAGGTGAGAAAATACCTTGGAATGAGCCTGCATTTAGCCAACGAATGCTTGAGAATCACCTTTCACAAGAACATGATTGGGCAAGTCGTCGTTTTGAAATCATAGACCAACATATTGCTTGGATTAGCCAACAACTACCCAATAAACAATCTAAAATACTTGATCTAGGTTGTGGCCCAGGTTTTTATACCCATCGTTTAGCTACAATGGGCTACCAATGTACGGGGGTCGACTTCTCCCCCGCTTCTATTCAATATGCCAAGCAACAAGCTATACAAGATAATCTTAATATAAATTATATATTAGCTGATATTCGCAACTACCAACCGACAGATCGGTTTGATCTTATTATGATGACATTTGGCGAATTTAATGTTTTTAAAGAATCAGATATTAAAACTTTACTTAACCATATAACCCAATACCTTATGCCAAATGGGTGTCTACTAATTGAAGCACATACTTATAAAGCTATATTAACTTATGGCCAACAAACAGCTACTTGGCAATCTTATGAAACAGGACTATTTTTAGATTCTCCTCATATTTGCCTAGAAGAGCACTACTGGAATGAGCAACAAACAACAGCTACCACACGCTACTATATAATTGGTGCTATAAATAACCAAACAATAGAATATGGTAGCTCTATGAAAGCCTATACTGATTTAGAATACCAACAACTATTTCAGGAGGTTGGAATGACGAATATTAAAAAACTAACACATAATCAATGGCCAACAGGCGATATTTTTACTGAAAAGCTCCATACTTTTATTTGTCAGAAATAACTATTTAGAAGACTCCCTATGAAAAATAAACTAATTGCTCTACTTATCATGATGTTACTTCCCCTATATAGCATGGCTGATCAATGGGATGACACATTCTTACAACTAGTTGCGGATAAAAATAATGCTCTGCCTTATGATATTGTTGAAGGCTACCAAGTATTTGATATTGACTATGACCTTAAGCAACGAATATTTAAAAATCATATTCAAATTACAAAATCTAATATTACTAAAGAAATGATAGAACAAGAATACAACAGGGATATAGCTGAGTTTTGTAAGATTGAAGACACCCAAACAACACTTAATGAGGGTATTTCTTATCAATTTCTATTTTATAGACAAAAAAGTGAAATGCCATTTCTTACTATCACTATCGATAAAACTGTTTGTAAATAATACATTACCAATAATTACTTGAGCATTTATGCTCAAGTAATATGACCGGAATGTAACAAGATATTTTGTCACATATAATAAATTCATAACTTACATGTAACAATTGAAAATTATGTTATTAAGTGACGTTTTTTGTCATGCAAACGTTTTAATTGTCATTTTTAAAACGTTTTATTTTTAATCAAAACTTTGAAGTCCATCACACTTTTTTATGCTGGTTAACACTAACTATTTGAAATAATTATGTTTTAATTTAACTGGCATACTAATTGCTCAATAGGAAATAATCTTAATCAAAAATTAAGATGCTTATAAAGGGATGCGTTAGCAATTAGGTTTGTCGTCAATTGTTTTTCTCTTCTAAGATTTTTTAGAAACAGTTCAAGATGTTTTTTGAGATCTTTTTGTACTCAAAAATTGACTAAATTTTTACTTTAATTTCATTGTTACTTTAAATAATGAAAATGGGCGTTTTATTGCCTAAAAAAAGTAAAAATCCAATAACAATAAGTGGTTATTACAAGGACTATGGATTATGTTTGACCAAGCTAATACAACACATTTCTCAATAACGGTAGATGGACTTGAGAATACTCGCTTGCAAGTATTAAGCTTTGAGGGTATTGAATCATTAAACTATTCTTATGCATTTGAAATAAACTTAGTTAATGACCATATTCGCTACGACATTACCCAATTACTAAATAAGCCAGCCTTTTTAGCATTCGATCCAAACAGGCAGAATGGAGTCCATGGGATTATTGACTCTGTTAAACGTGGTTCTATTAGTAATCACTATGCCACCTTTCAAATTATATTAGTACCTCGCTTTAAACAACTAGAAAGAAATGTTGATCAGCGAATCTTCCAAAATAAAACTGTACCGCAAATTATTAGCCAAGTTTTAGCTGAGTTTGGGATATTAGAAGGCAGCCATCATGAATTTAGGTTAGGCCCTACACCTTATCCTGAACGTGAATATTGTGTGCAATATGATGAATCAACTGCTCACTTTATCCATCGTCTATGCGAGGAGGAAGGCATCCACTTTCATTTTGAACATAATCCAACTCAGCATCTAATGGTATTTGGTGATTCTCAACCTATCTTCCCCTCTCTAGCTGAAGCAATTAGTTATGTATCTGACACAGGTTTTGTGGCAGATAAACAAGTTATTAAACAATTTGATGTTAGCTTAGCGAGCCGCACACAGAATGCCTCATGGCGCGACTACAACTTTAAACGCGCTAAAATTCCTGTAGGTAGTGCTGAAGGTAAACAAAGTAAAAAAGCTAATGAAGCGATTGAAACTGCATTAGAACATTATGATTACCCTGGTCACTTTGTAGACAATAAACGAGGTGAACAACTAGCCAATATCGAAATTGAACGATTAAGAACCAATCATCTAATTGCTGAAGGACAGAGTGATGTTACTTGTCTACATATTGGTTATTATCTAACTGTTGATAAACATCCTAGTACGGATACAGAAGACCCTTGGCTACTCAATATTATCCGCCACCAAGGCAAACAACCTCAAGTATTGGAAGCTTTTGGTGGAGAAGCATCAGCAGCTAATGTTGCGCCATCTAAAATTGAAGCCATTATCAACTCTCCTGAATTAGATAATAACCAACTGCAATTTACATCCACCAACTTTAATCAGGGCTATCGTAATGCGTTTGTGGCGACACCCAAAGAAGTTGTATGGCGCCCTACTCGTTTTCATCCTAAACCTAAAGTGCTTGGCAATCAAACAGCTATTGTCACAGGCCCTGCTGGTGAAGAAATTTATTGTGATGAATATGGCCGCGTTAAAGTACAGTTTCATTGGGATAGACAAGGTAATTACGATGAACACTCAAGTTGCTGGATTCGTGTTACTTCTAGTTGGGCACACGATGGTTATGGAGCTGTAACCATACCTCGTGTTGGTATGGAAGTAATGATCGACTACTTAGAAGGTGACCCTGATCAGCCTATTATCACAGGTTGCTTACATAATGGTGTTAACAAAGTTCCTTATGAGTTACCAACCCATAAAACCAAAAGTGTTTTTAAAACCAGCTCCTCTAAAGGTGGTGTTGGTTCTAATGAACTTAGAATAGAAGATAAAGCAGGCAATGAGCAAATCTTTATCCAAGCACAAAAAGACTTTGAACAACTCACTAAAAATAACCATACCGTACAGGTTAATAATAACAGCCATTTACAAGTTAATAATGAACACAGTGAAACCATTGTTAAAAACAGATATATCAAAAACGAGGCTGAAGAACATCACCTCACCCAACTAGACCGTAAAACACAAATTCTAGCCAATGATCATCTTACTGTAGCCAAAAGCCAACATACCACCATTGGCACTATTTCAACCATAGAAGCAGGCCAAGAGATACATATCAAAGCAGGTATGAATATAGTCATTGATGGTGGTTTATCTCTAACCTTAAAAGCAGGTGGACAGCATATAGTACTAAACCCAGCAGGCATTTTCACCTCTGTACCAATGGTAACTGGTGGTTCTCCAATGACAGGCACTGCCGCCAGCCCACTATTACCACTTAATATTGAAAAAGGTGTAGCTCCTACACTAGCACCTTTTGCACAACGCCATGCCCTGTTACAACTAAAACCCCGTTGTGAGATATGTGAACAAATGGCGGCTCAAGCGAAGGAGAGTGTCTAATGTCAATTAATCAATTCTTTCTGATTGATGGAGCTTTAAGGCAAACAGCTATTAAAGACCTCTATGCTAATTACCAAGGGTTAAAAATAATGCCTCTGTATATAGGCACACCTTATCATGATAATTATGATATAGGCCCTATTTTAGTGGGTAACCTTAACCAATCAAATTTACGCAGTGAAATAAATCAATACGACTGGGCAATTACTGCTTCTATTATAGAAAGCACACAAGATATCAATACAGTTGCTGAACATTTACAACAATTTCTGGTAGTAGATGATGAGGCTGGTAGCCATGCCCTATTCCGTTTTGCTGATCCATTAATTACTTGGCACTGGCTTAATAGTTATGGAGAACAGGTACACAATCAAATTATGGGAGCAATTAAACAATGGCAAGTGATAAAACCTATTCTCCATTGGCAAAACGATAAAACACCACAATGGCAAACGTTTACCAAAGCAGAAAATTCTATAAAGCTAACAACAGCTATTAACTTTTTACTTCCTCCACAAACTGAAGCACTTAGCAGAGCCAATGATTTCCGCTTTAAAAATCGCTTATATGATTGGCTAAAAGAACATAAAGCCCATGCTTTTGAAAATAAAACAGAAGATCAAATTAGTTATTGGATGGATTATTGTTATGAAGAAGCAGAGGCTTTTAATTTGATTAGCGAACGTAGCTTTGCTATGTGGTTTGAGCTATCAGCAGATTATGGCTATGACTTTGCTATTCGTAATGAAGATAACCCTTATAAAGAATGGTTTACACAAAACCCTAAAGAAAAAGGGTTGCCTACAGAAGTTACTATTCAGCATTTTTATAAACAAACAGTAGTTTTTGATATATAGGAACTTAGTAATGTTAGATCTAGTCATCTCAAATGAAGAGAAACAATCAGAGAATTTGACAAAAGAGCAAAAACTCAATGCTACTTTTCAAAATACTTCTATGCAGAGTATAGGTGTTTGTAATAAATCTACACATGTTGCTATATTTCCAGTGCGCTCAGCTATTGATGAAAACATGTGTAACTATTCAAAAGAATGTTCTTTAACAAGTAATTCAATAAATATTACAACACATCATTATACAAAGCGCCAATTAAGAGATGGTTGGTTATATGTATATGATATAACTAATGCTGCTGTTTATGAATATGAAGTAAAGAACTCTTTATTTAAGCAAATTGACATATATCCTTATGATAAGGATAAATCTGTAGATAAAAATTATCTTAATCAAAATGAACAAAAAGAACCATTACCATATATACGCAGTCCAATAAATTCAATTATTCAATTATTTTATTCTACTGTAAAAGTTTCTGATAATTTACGTAAAAATTATGGTAACTGGATAATATTTAAATCTATATGGATAAAAGAAATAAATCTTCCAAAATATTGTGAACAGAATGGAATACCAGAGAATAACTGGCGTGAAATTTTTGAAAAACATGGTATTAATAATTCTGCCAGACATATTTTAGTTAGATTAGAAGAGAAAAAAGATACTTATAGTGATTCTCAATTTAGTATAGATTCTTATAATTTAGGTGAGTCTGTAATCAATATTGGTAAAGCATATGATAATGCAGGCGAAATTATCACACTAGGTGAAAGAATACATTCTGACATAAATGTATTATTCAAACCTGAGTCTAGGGATAATGCCAAAAAATTAATAAATGAGTTACTAAATATACCTAGTTCCTATATTGATTGGACAGCTCCTATTGCAGATTTAGATTTACGTGTTGCAGACATAACGACTGAAGCTAAATTTGATGAGGAAAGCCGAACCTTTGAAGAAACTAGCATAAAAATATCAAAGTCTGATCATGATCAAAATACAATTAAACTAATCACCCAAGAATCTATTTTAGAAAGAATTAGTGG
>JBEBWU010000143.1:0-5933 GCA_040391985.1 Entomomonas sp.
GCATATCACCTTTAGGATGAGTTGTTAAATAAGGAGTGAATGCAGAGGCAGCCTCATAAGAGACATAACCTGCTATATAGTAACCTTGCTTAATAGCTGTTTGTAGTTGATGAAAACAGCTAATAACTTGATCAAGTTGGTGAGTTTGAATAATTTGTAGAGGATGGCAAAAGTTTAAGCTTTTGCCATTAAAATCGAACTGCAAATGAATCAACAATAAAACCTATATTTCAAGCGTCCAGTTATAATCTATTGTTAAGGGCGCATGTTGTGAAAAACGAGGTTGACGAGATAAGTTAAAGTTTCTAACAATACGACGTAAACCAGGGGTTAGCAGTTGGTAGTCGAAACGCCAGCCAAAGTTAAGTGCTTCAGCTTGTTCACTATCAGGCCACCAGCTAAATAAGTCTGCTTCGCGGGTAAGTTCTCTCATTGCATCAACATAACCTAAGTCTGCAAAGATATCATCTAACCAAATACGTTCATCTGTTAAGAAACCTGGCAGAGCTTGACAATCACGCCAATTTTTAACATCCAATTTTTGATAAGCAATATAAAGGGAAGCACAATAAATATATTCACGACGTTTACGACGTTGTTTAATAAGGTGTTCTGTGAAGTTCTCCATAAAAGAGAATTTTTCATCGAGTTGTTCTTCGCTTTCACGTCCAAATGGTAGGAGTAGGGAAGAAATACTTACTTTATCAAAATCTAATTGTAAATAACGTCCGTAATGATCTGCTTCTGGAAAACCTAAGCCAAAAATTACGGCTTTGGGTTGCAAGCGAGAGTAGATAGCTACACCACCTTTCTCTGGTTCAAAAGAATCACAAGTGAATAGGTTAAAACCTTCTAATTGAAACTCAGGTGCTTCCATCTCTCTATTGGTTATACGAGTGTCTTGCAAACAAATAACATCTGCAGCTTGCTCTCTGAGCCAGTCAAATAAGCCTAGTTCGGTAGCAGCTCTAATACCGTTAACATTAACACTAACAACTCGCATAATATAAAATAACCTCTTCAAAAACTAATGCGTATAATACTCCAGTTAGGTATATTTTTTTAGGTAAATTCATCAAAATAAACCTAATTTATGCTCTAGGGCAAATTAGGCTGTACAATCGTTATATGAAATAAAGAAAAGATATCTAAAAAAATAAACCAATTGCTTAAATCTTACAGCAAAAGATGTTTCTCGATAGCTGGGGGGTATCAATGAGTATCCATCTAGGGCGCGTATTCTATGCTTTATATGAGTAAATTGCAAAGAAAACAAAAGATTAACAGGGGTTTTCTTTGATTGTTGGCAAGTTTTTTGAATTAACGAAGACGATCACTGTAATTATCGTTAAAATAGCACAAATTTTTTGTCATTATTGGTTTTATTATCGGGTGAAGCATGCAAGATTATCAGCGGAATTTTATTCAATTTGCTATAGAACAAGGTGTATTAAAGTTTGGTGAGTTTACTTTAAAATCAGGCCGAGTTAGTCCTTATTTTTTTAATGCAGGATTGTTTAATAGTGGTTTAGCTATTTCTCGTTTGGGGCAGTTCTATGCAGCGGCTATTGTAGAAAGTGGTTTAGAGTTTGATGTGTTATTTGGTCCAGCCTATAAAGGCGTACCTTTAGCAATAGCTACCGCTATTTCCCTTGCTGAGGATTATGAGCAAGATTATCCTTGGTGTTTCAATCGTAAAGAAGCTAAAGATCATGGTGAGGGTGGTGTATTAGTTGGCGCTCCTCTTAAAGGTGATGTATTAATCATTGATGATGTGATGACAGCAGGCACAGCTATTCGTGAAGTAATGCAGATTGTAAAAGCAGAAAAGGCGATTACAGCAGGTGTTATTATTGCTTTAGACCGACAAGAGCGTGGTAAAGGTGAGTTATCAGCTATTCAAGAAATTGAAAATGATTTTAGAATGCCAGTACTAAGTATTGTTACTTTAGATATGATTTTAGAGTATTTAAGTGAAGATAAGACACTTAAAGAATATTTACTATCAGTTAAAAAATACCGTGAAGAATATGGTGTCTGATTGTTAATAGTTAGTTATTGATAATACTAACAATATGTAGCTCTATAAAAGAGATTTTATAGAGCTTTTTTATGATTAGTAATTTATTAAAATAACTAATTACGATTTATGGCTTGGTGTAGGGTGTTGCCTAAATAGCCAATAAAATCCAGTGATTTTGCTGAGTTGCTTGGGAAAGTAGTAGATCAACATAATCACTAATAAATGGGGCAATGTTATAAAACCTAGATAATAAACAATACCCATGCCAGCACCTAAGTGTTTAATGGCAATAAAAAGAGCAATAATTAATAGCAAAGAGCCAAAGATAATGGCGCTGGTATTATTGTGGTGCAAAGAAATAGCTAGGGCTTGTGTATAATGCTTTTTAATCCCCATACACAAATAGCTAAGTCCCAAAAAAATAATTAAAAATAACACAATAATCATTTGTTATTTATCCATCACAAGTTGTTGAAGTTGGGCATTAGAATTCACTTTATGATTTTTGGGGTGATAGTTGTGATGAAAGATCATATAACTTAACCATGCAAATAATAGAGCAAAAGTGATAGCTATTAATTCAACACTGGCTAGTTGCCAATTACCTTGAGCGATAGACTGTAATAATGAGTCTGTAGTAGTTAGTGCATTAATGATGGGAATGGTTAAACAAGTGATAGTGGCTAAAGCAAAAAGCTCATACCATGCTTTTTTATAGGGACGGATAATACTATAGAGTAATGTGAGTCCCCATATAATGAAAAAAATATGTGCTTCCCATCTTTGACGTTGTTCTAGCATAGTAGGTAGTAAACGATTGGTTAACAGTACACTGGGTAATGCAACACATAAGCCAGCTACGGTTGTGACATTAAGTATTTGTATTAATCGATGGCTAAAAGGTTGTTTGTTAGGGGATGTTTTTTTCAACCTTGCTTGTTTTTTGATAGACCATAAAACCAAGCCACTGGCAGTCATAAAACAGCCTGCAATACCTGATAAAAAGTATAACCAGCGTAATCCGTAATTAGCAAAGTGACCACGATGAAGTGAGCTGAGCGTATTTTGAGTAGCTGCTGCTGGTCCATTAGCTTTGACTTCAGTAACTATTTCACCTTGGTTGTTAAAAACTACTCCCTGTGGATTGATAGTATTTGCAATATCAGTGGTTAGTACAATTTTACTATTGGTTTGATTGGGGCGATAAATGGTTATAAAACTAAGTTGTTGGTTTGGATATACCTTATTAAATTGCTCAAGGAGTAAGCTAATTGATGGCATAGGCTGTTTAATACCACTGGCTCGCTCGCCAAAGTCTGGGATATTAAATGCTTCCTGATATATTTTGCCTCGTTGCTGTCCATAGACTGCATCATTGCCCCATGGCATAAAGAAGCCAATTAAAATAATCAACCCACTAAAGGTTATCATTAAATGAAAAGGTAACGCTATTACGCCACTAATAATATGGCCGTCTAACCAAGAGCGCTGGCCTTTATGGGTGCGCAGCACAAAGAAATCTTTAAATATTTTTTTATGCGTAATAATACCTGTGATAAGTGCAATTAACATGCAGAGCGTGACAACACAAATAATAAGACGTCCTGTAAAAGGGGATAGATACCACAGTTGGTAATGCATGCGGTAATAAAAATTACCTCCCAATGTTGCTCTTGGTTTAATTACATTACCTGTGTTTGGATCAAATACTAAATTGCCTCGTTGTTTAGCGGTAAACCAATTAACTTTTAAAGTAGGATTACGATCTGATGGTAAGGTAATGGCTAAAAAAGAAGCGTCTTCTATTTTAGGGGTGAGTTGTTTAAAAACTCTTTCTAATATAACAGCTTGATTTTCATCTTTAGGTAAAGATATTGAATGTAATTCGGGTTGCATCCAATAAGTAATTTCCTCTCGAAAAAAGCTGAGTGTCCCTGTAGCAAAGATCATAAACAATAACCAACCTACTATTAGGCCAGACCATGTATGTAACCATGCTTGTGATTGTCTAAACCCCTCTTTCATTAAACGCTACCTGTTTGATGTAGGCTATTAAATAACAAGCATAATAGAGTCGGTAACAGTACACCTAGTAATGCTTTCCAATTCTTATCAACACTAAATACCCAGCAAACAGCTATACAAAGAATAACTAGACATAATAAGTTAGCGGTTATGACTGCTTCTGATGGTGTAAGAGGCAGATATAATGCAAGAAAAATATTGCTTGTAGCAGCTAATGCATAGCCTCCAGTAATAGCAATTAAACATCTAATGGCCACTGCTATACGATACTTTGTTAAGCTTTGTTGGTGTATTCTCATAGGTACTTAAAAATCTACATCAACTGAAAGCATATAAGTACGAGGATTACCCATCGTTAGATAGTTAGCACCTGCATAACCACCTACTGATGCCCAGTATTTACGGTTTGCAATATTTTCTACTTTACCTCTTAGGGTTACTTTTTGTTTACCTATATTCATTTGGTAACGTGCACCTAAATCCATTCTTGTCCATGAAGGAACGTGTAAGGTATTGGTTGCATTAACATATTGTTTATCGGTATACATAAGCTGACTATTAACAGCTAATCCTTCAACAAAAGGAATATCCCATTCGGCATTGAGGTTTGCTCTATATTTTGGAACACCAATTACCTTTTTATTTTTAGTTGTATCATCAGCTACTTTAATTTGCTTAGCTTCTATATAAGTGACACCACCTAATAATCTAACGCCTTCTATTGGTTCACCAAACAGTATTAACTCAATGCCTCTATTACGCTGTTTACCACCTGCCGTAAAATAACCATCTTTAACCATACTAAAAGGTTTTTTGGTGGTAAAGAAAGATAAACTACCACCTATATTGCCACCATCATATTTAACACCAAACTCTGTTTGTCTGGAGCGATAAGGGGCTAATGCTTCTCCAGCATTAACAACGGGGGTACCACCACTAATAGACGGGGCAACATCACCCTTAGTTAAACCTTCAATATGGTTGGCATATAAAGAAAGTTCAGGGTTAAATTTATACACTACGCCATACATAGGTGTAGTAACGCTTTCATCATAAGATGAAGCTCTGTCACCTGTATTATAGTTATAGCTCTTTACATTTAAGTTTTGACGACGAGCGCCTACAGTAACCAAAAATTGATCATCAAAGAAACCCAAAGTATCTACTATGGCTGTACTCATCATCTCTGTACGATCAGTAACATGGGGCGATGAAAGATCACCACCAACAATAGGATTATCGGTAGGCATACTACTTCCAATAGGATTATAGATATTACCTGTGATTGATGCAGATGACCAAGCATAAGCATTACGGGAGCGTAAGTTATAACGATTGTGGGAGACAGCCCACTGATGGGAAATGGGACCTGTCATAAAGATACCCATTAAACCCATGTCTCCTGAAAATACAGTGTCTTCACGACTGAAAGAGGAGCGTCTGGCCGTAAATGAACCATCTTCTTGGGCGGTTGGACCTGATAAAATACTGTGCTCAGTCCCTTTGCGCATGCCCACTGCTGCCCAAGCTGTAACATTATCCAGTAAATCCCACTCACCACGGAAAGTACCAAATGTTTGGCGTTCCATAGAGTAAGTCCAAGGTTGTGCAAAGTTGTCTTTGGCATTTGGTACACTGGGCACACCATTGCCTGTAGGTGTTACACTGGGGCGAGGATCATCGAGTCGTTGATCTTGATAACCAAAATCACTGGATAATCTAATATTATCAACTCGATAATCTAATCCTAATGAAAAGACATCAAGTTTACGATGTTCATCTTCAATACTGGTTTCACCTTTGTGGCGAGCAGCGTTTAGCCTTATGCCTAATTGTTGCTCATCACCTAAGCGTCTACTAATGTCTGCGGCGGTGTACCATTGAC
>JBEBWU010000144.1:0-5889 GCA_040391985.1 Entomomonas sp.
AGCTACGAACTAATGCTGCTCTAGCTTTATGTTCTTCTGGAGTGCCATGTGAGAAATTTAGACGTGCTACATCAATTCCAGCTAAGATAAGTTGTTCTAACATTTCCGGAGAACTGCTGGCAGGGCCGAGTGTGGCAACAATTTTAGTACGACGACTAGTCATAAAATCCTTCTCAAAAAAAATGGTTTATAATAGAGTTTTTTCTATTATAAACCACAATTATTAATAACTAATATTTACTTCGTTACAGAGAGTGAAAATTACACTTCAGTTTTGCCACCATTAACTTGTGGATGTACTACTAATAAGTCACATTCAATAGCTTCAAGTACACGCTCTGCAGTGTGACCAATCAATAAGTTATCTAAACTACCACGAGCTACAGCTCCCATAATCATTAATCCTATTTGCTTTTCTTTAACAACATTAGGAATAACTTCTTCAGCAAAACCTTCTAATAGGTGCTGCTGAATTTTTGGAATATCAGGATAGTGACTCATTAAATTTTCAAAAGCATCAGTATGTTCTTTAATGAAATCTTTTAAGTATTGGTCATAAGCTCTTGATTGCTCACCACCAAACAATTGTGGGCGAGGCATCGCTGCATAAGTATGTAAATAGTTAGCTGGCATTCCAAGAATATTAGAGAGCTCCATAGATATTGTGATTAATTCATTATCTAAATAAGCTGGTTTATCAGATACATGTAAAGGATCAAGAGCAGTGCAGAGTTTATTACCCTCCCAATCGCCATGCTGTACTAACCATAAAGGATATGTACAATTACGAATTAACTGCCATGAGTTATTAGTAATAAATAAACGTTTTAACATATTTTCTGAGTAAGCACTCTTAAATACGATATCAGGCTTAGTTTCATTGGCGTAAGATATCACTTCTTTGTAAGGAAGCTTATTCCAACGTACTGTTGTAGTAACAGTAAGACCATCATCTCTCAGTGGTTGTGCTAAAACATCAAGCCATTCTTTTTTATTCTCTAGTAATGAAGCTTTACCTTCATTTTCTTCTTTATTTCCACCAAATAAATGGAAGCCATCAAAAGATGAATCGTATTCAACTAACAGAAGTTCTAATGTGGCAGATGCTTGTTTAGCAAGCCAAGCTGCTCTTTTTAATGCGGGTTGTCTGCCGTGTTTAGCGTCAACTACGACAAGAAATTTTTTAAGTTGCATACTGCCTCCTAAAGCGGGAAATAAATTCATCTCTGTAATTATTATGATGCCATAAATATTAGACAGAATATATTTATTAGATCAATAAGCCTATATTTATGCAATATCAGTATAAACCATCTATATACAGCATAACCAGACCAAGCGAAACATATTGTTAACATTAATATAAAGGATCGACTTAGTTATAAATATAACACCTATTAAGGCTACTCTTTTTATTACAGTTGGTGTATTATTTGCCACCTTATTTTCAATAAGGTCTTTTCTTTATCGGGGCGTAGCGCAGCTTGGTAGCGCACTTGCATGGGGTGCAAGGGGTCGAGTGTTCAAATCACTCCGTCCCGACCAATTAAATCAATAGGCTACAAAATTTTCTTTTCTTCTTAAATTTCATTTCTTAAAAAAATAGCTTTCTGGTGACCATTTACATAATTTGTGAAAGTTAAATAATTAATAGTTATACAATAATTCCAAACAATTTGATTGTATCTCTATTTAAGAACCATGCTTTTTTATATCTTCTTATAAGATAGTAAATATAAATAAATTTTACTCGCTTGATAGAGGAGATTAATGTTGTGAGTACCTCTTTATATATAAAAGTTACTACTAAATTACAGTGCCAGTAATTATCTTCATTAAATTCATAAAGATTTTCGAATAAGTTAATTACTGTGCATAATTGATCTGTTGCACATTCATAAATATTATCTAATGGGGTATTAATGTTGTAATAGCGTATGTTTTTGTTATTACTTTGCGATGTTAGTTTTAAGAAAATGAAGTAAGGTGGAACCATAAGTTTAATAATTGATTTTATAAATTTGGAAGTGGGTTTGTATACAGCTTAGTAGGCTAAGAACATAAGAAATCAGTGTACACATAGGTGTTTCATATTCAGCCCATTATAAAGCATAGCTGAAGTCATGTTATTTGCCGACTACATTAGAAATTATTAAAAAATAAAAATGCGCATGCACACAAAGCACAAATTATGCCTTTATTTAATAGAAGCCAATCTTAGGTGATTAAAGATTTAGAAGAGAGTTGTTTAGCTTATTTTGATCAGGAAAAGATTAATAGAAAATTAAAAGATTGATTATTATTTAATATTTAAATGAGTATTTCTCAATATAAATATTGATTTAATTATTTTGTAATGAGTCAATAATAGTTATACTAACGTCTTATAAAAATATACTTAATTACTAAATTAAGTTTTATTTAATAAAAAATTTATATAATTACTTACTAAGTATCAATATTCATTAGTTTGTTGTTGTAAAGGGAGTCGACAATGTTCTATCAGTCTAATGACACACATTTTCAGCTGTTTTGGGATGAACCAAGTACATCAGAATCAACTAACAACTCACCTCAAACATTATCTAACGATCCTTTAGCACAAAGTACTGTATCTTCTAACAATCCAGCAGGTTTTGGAGAAGCATTAGCTGGCATCAGTGATAAATTTTCTAGCTTGTCAGGTGGTATCAAATCATTAGACCCATTTTCAACATTAGCAGCAGCTAATCAACTGAAAGCTTCTTTAAACAACAGTGATGAAGAACAAGCACAAACAGCCTTAGACAAACTACAGATCTTATCCTTTACAGGTGTAGAAGGTATCTCCACACCTTATGCCTTTGAAATAACATTAATCAACAAACATGTTCGTTTTGATATAACCCAGCTACTCAGTAAATCTGTATTTATAAGTTTTACTCCAGAAGGTAAAGCGGGTAATGGCGTACATGGTGTAGTTCAGGCAGTAAAGCGTGGACCTATTAGCCAACACTACGGCATCTTCTCCATCATCATTACCCCTCGCTTTACCCACCTAATGAAGCGAGTAAACCAAAGAAAATTCCTTGCTAAAACAGTACCAGAAATTATCAGCACCATTTTAAATGAACATGGTATGCAAGAAGGTTCAGAGTCAGGCTTTGAATTCAAACTTAAAGAAACCTATCCAACCAGAGAATTCTGTGTTCAATATGATGAGTCTGACTACCATTTTGTGTCGCGTCTTTGTCAAGAAGAAGGGATGGCTTACCACTTTCAACATACTCCAAATAACCACAAAATAATCTTTACTGATGCCATGCCATTCTTCCCTAGTGTGGCAGAAGCCGTTAAATTTATGAACGACACAGGCATGGTAGCGGATAGCCAAGCTTTAAAATACTTTGATGTATCCCTAGCATCCAGAACCCAAACAGCTAGCTGGCGAGACTACAACTTCACCAACATGAAAATCCCAGAAGGGACCAGTGAAGGTAAACAAAGCCAAAAAGGTAACCAAGCCATAGAACCCAACCTAGAAAGCTATGACTATCCCTCCACAGGTATGGACAAAGCTAGAAACGACCAACTAGCTAAAATAGAAATAGAACGTTTAAGAACAGACCATCTAGTGGGAGAAGGTTATAGTGATCGACCAGACTTCCATAGTGGATACTACATCACCATAGAAGACCATCCAAGTTTAGACACAATGGATGCAGAAAAGCCATGGCTTATTACCCAAATCAGACATAAGGGTTACCAACCACAAGTACTAGAAGCCTTTGCAGGGGCTGGTAGTGCGGCCAGTACCACCTTACCTAGTCAACTACATAAATACCTAGATATAGACACAGAACTAGAGTTTCCAGTAGACAACCAACAACAAGGTTACTTCAACGTCTTTTACGCTATACCACAAGAAGTATCCTATAGACCTGCCAGAAGACACTTAAAAACTAGAATCAGAGGTTCACAAACAGCCATTGTAACAGGCGCAGCTGGAGAAGAAATCTACTGTGATGAATATGGACGAATCAAAGTTCAATTTCATTGGGATCGTGAAGGAACCATGGACGAAAACTCCTCCCACTGGATTAGAGTGGCTAGCAACTGGGCACATGATGGCTATGGTACAGTGGTTATACCTAGGGTGGGTATGGAAGTCATGATCAACTTCCTAGAGGGAGATCCAGATCAACCGCTTATAACGGGTGCAGTCCATAATGGTATTAACAAAGTCCCTTACGATTTACCTGCTAACAAAACCAGAAGTGTCTTTAAAACATCCAGTTCAAAAGGTGGAGTAGGCTCTAATGAGCTACGAATAGAAGACAAAGCAGGTCAAGAACAAATCTTTGTGCAGGCTCAGAAAGATTTCGATCAACTGACTAAAAATAACCACACCATAGAAGTTAAAAATAATAGTCACTTACAAGTTCAAAATGAACACTCAGAAACCATTGTTAAAAACAGATACCAACACCAACAGGCTGAGGAACATCATCTAACTCAACTAGATCGTAAAACTCAGCTACTACAAAATGATCACACTACCATAGGTATGACGCAACATACCACAGTAGGTACAGTCCAAACTATCCAAGCAGGCCAAGAGATTCATATTAAGGCAGGGATGAATATGGTAATTGATGGCGGCCTTAGCTTAACCCTTAAAGCAGGTGGTCAACATATTGTGCTTAATCCAGCAGGTATATGGATGACTATGCCAGTATGGACAGGTGGTGCACCTATGGAAGGTACTCCAGCAGCACCGCTACCACCTGCGTTTAAATCTACAGCAGTAGCAGCTACCTCATCACCACCTATAGTTTACCAGAGCATGTTACAAGCACAGCAACAACATACGCCTATTGTAGCGCTTTGTCCCAAGAAACAAGGTAGAAGTCCAATGGAATGCCCATTAGCTGATTGCCCTTGTCGTAAAAAACTATTGGAGGGAACTGCATGACCCTCTATATACTAGCGGAACCACAAGAGCCAATACTCAAAGAAGTATTTTCAGGTAAGTGGCAAAAACCACAAATAGATTATCTATTTACAGATGTAGATACAGCTTTACCTAAAGAACTAAGCCCACTGCTTATTCAAGACAACAGTGCAAGTAAACAGCAACTGCAGAAATTACTTGAAAAATACTCAGGATTATTGATAACTACAAACTATCCCAAAGAGCAATTACTTGCTCAGTTAAGACACAATCTAATTGTTTACTTTAAGCCAGACCAAATAGGCATTTTCCGCTATTACGATCCCTATATAGCAAGCTATTTCTTTCCTAGTTTAAGTGAACAAGAGGCTTTGTCATGGTTAGGTCCTATAGCCAGTTTGGAATGGTTTAATACGGATTGGCGGAACAAAGTCAACCAGCCAGATCAATGGCAAGAAAAACATAACCCACAAGTTAACAATTGGCAGGTGGACGTCAATAGACTAAACACAAAACCTGTACTAACTAAAAATCAGCTTTTAGCCTTACAAGATATGCAAGAAGAGAAGTATGCATATAAATGGCAGCAAAATACTAGGTTGAATGTGGCAGAAATAGATATAGATAAGGCTATTTACTGGGTAAAGCAGGGCATAAAAGATGGTTTTACTGGAAAGCGATCACTAAATGAATATTTATCGATTAGAACCAAATACCCAAATGCACCATTGCCAGAGAGTTGGCCTAACGAAGTAATAGCAGATCGAATGATTTATTTAGAGGATTACCTAAAAAAAGCAACTATCTAATAGCAAAAGGTAACTAATTAACAGTTTCAAAAGGAATAAGAGATGGCAGAATATTATAAAGACCTAGTTCCAGGCTTCAGAGTTTCATGTAAATACAACGAATGGCTTATTCAAAAGAATGAAGACCCTTATGGCAATCCTATGCCT
>JBEBWU010000145.1:0-5884 GCA_040391985.1 Entomomonas sp.
AATACGGTGAAGTGCCTGCAGATATTTTTAATGGAACAAAACGCTCTCGTTTCTCTCCCCCATTACGCACGCTTATCAATAACGATAGTGTCGAAGATTCAGCTGATGATAATGAAGAAGATCAACCATTGACTGTTATTATGCCTAAAGAGGCCGAGCTTGAAATGATGGGGGAAATTACTGAGCCTTTAGAGGGTATTCCCTCATGAGTTTGACAACAACGTTTTTTAACCCTTTGCAACAGCCAGCCTTCTTTTCACTGGAACATGCTGCCTCTCTAAAAGGCCTTTTAAAACCTTTTAAAGGTAAGGGAGCACTGGAGGAGTTGAGTAATCAATCTGAACAATTAAGGGATCAATTAATTAATTTAGGAAGGCTTAATGTTTTACAGCAGATTAAATCTTATCCCTTTGCTTTATTACCTGTTCAGTTAGCGCAACAAACAACAGGGGCAGGTACTGCTTTTCTGCGATGGCGAACCGTGGATCGCTCTGTAATGGGTGTGCATTTATGGGATGAGTTAGTGTGGAGTAAAAATACACCTTGTCATTTAATCAATGATTTATTTTGCATTGAGCTACAACGAATTTCGTTAAATATGCAAATAAGCATTATGCATTCAATCACTCGACAAGCTAGAGAATGTGCTGAAAAAGCGGCTCATGCTGAGAGTGTTTTTCAACAACGTATTAAGTAATTTTTTATTTATTTTCTGGAGATTTAATTTATGGCTACATTATTTTTAGGTACAGGTAATATTGGTAACGTTGAGTTTAAAGAATTTGCTAATGGCAATGAGGAGCCACGTAGGTTACTGCGTCTAAATGTAAAATTTGATAATCCTATACCCAGTAAAGAAGGAGGTTATCAAGATCATGGTGGTTATTGGGCTCCTGTGGAGATTTGGCATACTGATGCAGATCGTTGGAGCCATTTATACCAAAAAGGAATGCGTGTGATAGTATGGGGTCGGCAAGTATGCCAAGAGTGGGAAGATAAACAAGGCGAAAAACGCCTTACTTTTAAAGTAGAAGCCCGTGATATTGGTATATTACCTAATCGAGTAATCAGTGTGGCTTTGGAGTCTAAAACAAGTGACTCTCCTCAAGAGTCTATACCTGAATCTGAAACACCAGAGCAAACATAATAATTTTTAACCAATTTAACTTAGTAGCATGAGTGGTTTTAATAAAACCACTCATGATTATTTATATAAACTACAATTAGTTTTTAGGGGCAATAATTACACGTACTTTAAAACGATCAGTTAATCTTTCTAGATCACTTTCTAATCCATCAGGGTTAGGTATCTTATTTTCAGGGTCATAGACAAAGCAAACTAAACATTTACAATCAGGATGCTCAGCATAACGAGCAATATCAACAATCAGTTGCTCCCCTATTTCCTTAGCTTTTAATGTAGGTCGGGTCTTTTTTAACTCAATAACAATTTGCTCATTTTTAAGTATAAAATCTATACGAGAAGAAGCACTGGCATAGCTAGGTGAATATTCTTCTTTACGCACATCGTCAAAATGCAGCCGTAATAAGGCATGAAAGACATCTTGCAAATCATACTCATCTTCAATATCAATGGTTGACCTATTATCATATCTTTCTTGCAGTTGCCTAGCAAAACGATGAAAACGTATACAAAGTATTTCTACTAAAGATAAGGCATCAGGAATATTTGTTGAGTTACTTTCATCTAAACCATACTCTTTGATTTCATCTATCATTGATTCAAGCAATGCAGTAACTATACTTATCCCTCTAGCATAAAGACCAAGATCCTGACCCTCACCAAAGTATGATATAAATCGAATCTCATCATACTCAGTAACATGAGAACTTTCTTCACCAAATATCTTACATATAGCCACTCTTGTATCTCGCTGCCATTTTTTAAACTTTGGGTCAGATACTTTTTGGGGAAGTTTTTTAAGTTCAGAGATTAATGCGTATTGTTTATTCAAAATATCAATCGCTGTATTTAAGTCCATATTTTAATTAACCACTTTAATCCATTATTCTATCTATTAAAAATATTATAACGCACTACAAAGAAACTTACTCTTAACTAAAATCATCTTATTTCATTTCTTATTTTTTATTATTTTTAATAATGGTATCGCCGATCCTTACAGCTATTTATTGAGTCTTTAAGGATATGCTATGCGATTATTTTTATGTGAAAAACCTTCTCAGGGTAGAGATATAGCTAAAATAGTAGGAGCCACCAAACGAGGTAATGGCTGTTTAATTGGACAAGGTATCACTGTTACATGGTGCGTTGGTCACTTATTAGAAACTGCCCCACCAGAAGCTTACGATACAGCTTATAAGAAATGGACATTAGAACATCTACCTATTACTCCCAAACATTGGAAAACCACTGTCAAACCTCAAACTAAGGATCAGTTTAAAGTAGTTAAGGAGCTACTAGCCAAAACTACTGAATTAGTTATTGCCACCGATGCTGATCGTGAAGGTGAAATGATCGCTAGAGAGTTAGTGGACTACTGTGGCTATAAAGGTAAAATTAGGCGACTTTGGTTATCTGCCTTAAATGATGCCTCTATTCGTAAAGCATTGAGCGAGCTAAAATCAGGAGATATTACCTTACCTATGTATTATTCTGCTCTTACTCGTTCGCGTAGTGACTGGTTAATGGGTATAAATCTTTCTCGGCTATTTACCTTGTTAGGAAGACAAGCAGGTTATGATGGGGTGTTATCTGTTGGTCGTGTTCAAACACCAACACTGAGTCTTGTTGTACATCGAGACCTTGAAATCGCTAATTTTGTGGCAAAACCTTTTTGGTCTATTGAGATTATGTTGAATGCTACTGGTACAGAAAGTACAAATTTTACTGCTCACTGGCTACCACCCGAATATGCTACTGATGAAGCGGGTCGTTGTATTAATCAAGCGATTGCTCAAACAGCAGTAAATAAACTACAGCAAACCCCAACAGCCCAAGTAATCTCCATTGAAACAGAACGTGTTAAAGAAGTACAACCACTTGTATTTGATTTAGGAACATTACAAGAGGTATGTTCCCGTAAATTCGGTTTTGGTGCACAAGAAACCCTTGATATTGCACAATCACTTTATGAAACACATAAAGCCACCACCTATCCTCGATCTGATTGTGGTTATCTACCTGAAAGTATGTTTGCAGAGGTTTCTACTGTATTAAATGCATTAGTCAACACTGATCCTACTATTAGCAGTATTGTTAGTAAGCTAGATATTTCTATTCGCTCCCGTGTTTGGAATGATAAAAAAATCACCGCTCACCATGGCATTATCCCTACCCTTGAAGTTACTAATTTAGCCGCTATGTCAGAAAAGGAGCAAGCTGTTTATAAACTGATACGATCCCATTACCTCGCTCAATTTATGCCCGTCCACGAGTATGACCGAACAGTAGCGGTGTTATCCTGTGCTGACGAGCATTTAAAAGCAACGGGCAAACAGATTATTGTGTTGGGTTGGCATAGTGTATTAAAAGAAATCACTAACGGTGAAGATAGCAAAGAAACTAAAACACAGGTATTACCACAATTAGCACAAGGATCATCTTGTCATATTATAGGTTCAAAACTTAACTCTTTAAAAACCACACCACCTAACCCTTATACAGAAGGCGAGTTAATTAAAGCCATGAAAGGTATTGCTAAACTGGTAACAGATCCAAGACTTAAGCAAAAACTTAAAGAAACCACAGGTATTGGCACAGAAGCCACCCGTGCTGGCATTATTAAAGGTTTACTACAGCGCGGTTACTTAGTTACAAAAGGGCGATCTGTCCGCGCTACAGACGCTGCTGTTAGTTTAATAGCGGCTGTTCCACCGTCCATTATCGACCCTGGCATGACTGCTTTATGGGAGCAAGCCTTAGAAAGTATTGAGCAAGGAAATATGTCCATGGATACTTTTTTAACCAATCAAACTACGTGGCTTACAGGCATTACTAAACATTACACTCACACCCAACTGACCATAAAACCCACAACAACACCTATTTGTCCGTTATGCCAAGCACCTATGAGAAAGCGCACAGGTTCTAAAGGTGCATTTTGGGCCTGCAGTCGTTACCCTGAATGTAAAGGTACACAAAATATAACGGCTAAGAAAAAAACGACTAAAACACAAAATACTAAAAAAACTATAAACTAATTTCTATTTTCTAAGCAAATATCAATGATTGGATATATGATGTTAATCATATTCCACCCTATGGGGAAAGCAGCACATTACCTTCAATAACTTTAATTTTTATTGAGTTATATGGTGTGCGTCTATTAATTAAAATAGATTGAGGGTCAATAGTATCTATTAATTTTTTCTACTACGGATAAATTAACAGGTTTTTTAATCCTTTATTACTGCTGTAGTAAATGATTAAAAAGCCTGTTAAGGCATCCTATTCACAACCAGTGCTTGCTGGTGAAAAACAAGCTCCGTTTGTGTGAAGATTCATGCATTTAAGATACCAACCAAGCCACCAGTAGGGTTGGGTAATACTGTTTATATTTAGACAGTATACTGTGGTTCACTCTCATCATCTTTTCAATTTATTATCTAACAAAAAGCCAAGGTACAATACCTTGGCTTTTTTAGTTTAAATACAAGTAAACAGTAATTTGTATTTTAGCTTATAACCTCGTAAAAATTTATGAATACTTGTTCTTAATAAATACCTTAACTAAATAGGACAATGTAATGGATAGTAATTATACTCACTTTAATGACACCACTCATGTTTTTAAGGCATACCTAACACTCTATAAAGTGACAGACTTTATTAAGTTATTGTTTGGCACACCAGTTGTAGTTGAACCTTTAGCAACCGCAAATGATGAGCCTATTTATGTTGCTTCTTATGATGAGCAATTAGCCAAACGTACTTGGGGAGATATTAAATGTGCTTTCTTTGAGTTTTATGATGGAGATATTACTAAATATTTAGACCGTGATAACAGCACTATTCTTGAATGCCTTCATTGGCTAATTGTGGATGATACTTTAGTGATCGATGGTAGGTTAAAAGATTTTCTTGCTAACCTTAAAATTAAAGATGAACAAGTGGCTTCCTTACCTTTTTTATTTACCCTTGCGAATTTTGTATTTAATGACGGTCATGAATTAATCTTTATTGATAGTACACCTGCTACCCAACAGCAAATACCAACCAATGCTGATTATTTTTATGAGTATCATCAGTTTTTAAGTCAAGATGTACAATTAGCTTACCCTGCAAAGCATACCCTTATCTACTGCTTTAATCTAATGAAAGCTATTAATAACAAGCAGTATGATCAAGCATCTGCAACTATACTGGATACATTTGATAGGTTATTAAACTGTATTATCAATCCCAAACTACGAAGCCAACTCTCCATAGATATTGGCCACGCCTTAATAGCAAAAGGTAAGAATCCCTCAGTTCCCAATCAACCACTCATACTGCAGTAATAGAAAAATAGGAACTTTTTATACCAAATATTATAGATGAAGATACAGAAATTTTAGTAGTCTCACTTTGCCTTCTTCTATAGAAGTTTTTTTTGCTCTTAAAAATACTATTTCTCTAATCTGCATTTATTATTCATTCAGTCCAACTATTAGCTGATGATATAAATATGTTTCGCTAACGTGGTTAGCGACATGCCCAGGTAGTTAGACCTTTAATACTACGGTGTATTTTATACATTGGTCATCCCTTCCCATTCCTAGCATTCGCGCTTGTGGGGGCTTGTCCGTAAGGATAAAGAATGTTCTGTTATCCACTTAATCACTCACCCACGCGGGATTAACCTTATTCCCGCAAGGTAAATAAGGTGGCTGCGTATTTTATTTATAAATTATGGAGAAC
>JBEBWU010000146.1:0-5875 GCA_040391985.1 Entomomonas sp.
TTTGATTGGCGTTTAGCTATGGAAGATGTACAAGGAGGCGCTTTATCACCATTTAATGGCTTTATCAGGGTATTTTCAGTTTTAGAAGGTGCAGCTGCTAATGTGGTGATTAATGGTCAATATGAGAATACTTTAAAGACCTATGATTTAGTGCGTTTAGAAGCAGGTAGTGCAACGAATGTTAATTTACCAGCAGGTCCTGTAAAAGATTTAAGTTTACTTTATAACAATGAACTTTATACAGGGGCCTATCAGTGGTGTCAGGTAGGTAGTGAACCTCAAACGTTCAATTCAACGGCAGATACAGTATTGGTTTTTTCAGCGGCTCCACAAGTAACAGTTACAACAGGTGGTTCTGCCCAAGCATTGAGTCGTTATGATACATTAATTACATCAGGAGGACAGGACATTAGTGTATCGGGTTCGTCTTCAGCAGATTATGCATGTATAGTGGAATTATTAAGACATTAATTTAAGTTAATTACACCTAATTATAGAAAAATAGAGGTATAAAAATTGCCTGTACATTTTGAAGAATTATCTTGTTTAGATAACTATAAAGTAGGTGTAATTACTTTAGATTCGCCCAAAAATCTTAATGCACTAAACTATCAAATAACCAAAGCTATGTATCAGCAGTTAGAAAAATGGGCTATTGATACTAAATTAGCCTGTGTTTTCTTGCATAGTTCCTCTGCTAAAGCTTTTTGTGCAGGTGGAGATGTTCGGCAAATTGTTGAGTCATGTTGTCAACATTTAGGTGAACCTGATGAAGTTGCACAAAGGTTCTTTTCACAAGAATACCAATTAGATGCCTTTATACATCATTATCCTAAACCTATTATAGGTTGGGGGGAGGGTTATGTATTAGGTGGTGGAATGGGGTTACTACAAGGGTGTTCCACTCGAATAGTTACCTCAACCAGTAAGTTGGCAATGCCTGAAATTAATATTGGTTTATTTCCAGATGTGGGAGCAGCTTGGTTTTTATCTCGTATTCCACAAAAATTAGGGTTGTTTTTTGCGTTAACAGCTAGTCAATTAAATGCTAATGATGCTTTATATTTTGGTTGGGCTGATCGTTTCTTATTAAATGAGCAGCAGGATGGTTTATTACTTGGTTTACAACAAATTGATTGGGCATGTAATGCTGAACAACAGTTACAGCAGTTACTAAAATCTTTTGAGCAACAAGCGCTTTCTTATTTGCCAGACGCTGTTTGGCAGCCTAGATTAGAGGTTATTAAAGAAACTGTAGATCAACCTGATTTACCCAGTGTTTCTAATGCTATTATTAGTTTGCAAGATGGTACAGATGAAGTTTTAGCGCAGGCGGCTAAAACCCTTGCAAGTGGATGTCCAATGACAGCATGGATAATTTGGGAACAATTAAAGCGTTTATCACGTTGTTCAATTACAGAAGTATTGGAAATGGACTTAGTGATCAGTCAAAACTGCTGTAAGAGAAAGGATTTTATTGAAGGTGTTAGGGCACGATTAATTGATAAAGATAATAAGCCAAATTGGTGTTGGAAGAGTGTAGAAGAAGTACCATATTGTGAGGTTAATAAACATTTTATTGCTTGATTGGAGCCAACTCATATAGATATCTACGAAATTACTACAAAAGGTCAATGGATTTAGTTTAAAAAAACTATTTTAATAGATAAAAATTTAATGGCTTTTTGAGATATGAAAAAAATAGTAATTAGTAGCATATGCGTATTAGTTTGTTTAGTAGTTGGTTTTACTGCTAGTTTTTTTCAAACAGAAGCTATAACTCATTGGTATCCTACATTAAGTAAATCTGCTTTAACACCCCCTAATTTAGCGTTCCCAATCGCTTGGACTGCTTTATACATATTGATGGGGATTTCTATTAGTTTAATAATAATGAGCTCTCATTATTTAAAAAAAGCTTTGATAATATTATTCGTACTCCAATTAATAGTTAACTTTTTATGGAGTATATTTTTCTTTTATTTACAGAATCCTTTTTTAGGTCTAATTGATATAATTATCCTCGATATTATAGTTATCTTTTATATTATAAAATCTTATAGTGTAAATAAAATAAGTACATGGTTACTTATACCTTATTTATTATGGATTTTATTTGCTACATACCTAAATACCTATATATACATAAATAATTAATAAAATTTCTAATAGTTTTTGATATAAGTTAGCATTAAACTGATACTATTGGTTAGTTTTGCAGGCATGGAGTGAATTAGATATGAATAAAAGAAAAAAATATAATAGTTTTATTTACTTAGTTTTTTTGATAATTTTTTCAACAGTTAGCTATGCTCAAAAAACTGAACGTACAGAATTAGAAGTTTGTCTTGATATTGTTGCTCAATTTAACAAACAGGCTGTTGCTAAGTTATTTGATGTAGATAATGTTGTTGTTATTAGGGCAGATCAATACCTCAGACCTGGTTGTAATGTATTAGTGAGAGCAGGTGCTAATTTTAAAGAAAAAAATTTACTTGAGATTTTAGTGTATAGACAAGATAACACTTATGAAATTTACAAGAAAGATTTGCAATCTAGTAAATCTAAAAGTGGGATACAAGTTTTTAACGATAGAAAATCCTCTTGGTATAGTGCCTTTTCTTGGGCAAAAGAAGGCTATTATGAGTATGTATCAGGTAAGTTCCAGTTATTTCATTTTTATACTAATCAAGGGGATTATATAACGTTTACTTTTTATCTCTCTGTACCTAGTAAGTCAGATAAACCTGATAAGCAAGAGTTAGATGGCAAAATGCAATCTCTAATTAATATAATAGCTAAGCAAATGAGTTATTATTGATTCTACAGTTTAGAACAAGCTGTTTTTATTCGTTCAATAGCTTGTTCTAACAATATTCTAGAACACCCAAAGTTAAGTCTTAAAAATTTATTACAACCAAAATCATTACCATCTGATAAACCAACACCTGCTTCTTCAAAAAAATGATGGGGATTCTCAATGGGGAGTTTGGTTGCATCAACCCATGCTAAATAGCTAGCCTCTATGGGCAGTAATTTCAAACCTTTAATACTATTAATTTGTTGATAGAGATAATCTCTATTGCTGCGTAGATATAGTAATTGTTCTGCTAACCAACCACTTGTATCTGTATATGCAGCAATTGCAGCGGTATAAGCTAAAATATTTAAATGAGGAACTATATCCTCCATTGTTTGCATAAATTTTTGACGAAGCTTTGGATTAGGAATAATAGCAATGGATGCACCAAGCCCAGCAATATTAAAAGTTTTAGAGGGAGCCATTAAAGTAATAGAACGATTTGCAGCATCCTCATTAAGAGAAGCAAAAGGAATATGTTTTAAATTAGGCTCTAATAAAAGGTCACAGTGTATTTCATCACTACAAACAATCATGTTATGTTGTTTAGCAAAAGCAAGTTGTTCTAATAACTCCTCATGACGATAAACAGTACTCCCAGGATTTTGGGGATTACAGAGCATTAATAATTTTTCGTTGCCATCTAATTTATTTTCAAGAGAGCCTAAATCCATGACCCAGCGATTATTTTTATTCACTAAGTTAGCATAGTATTGCTTGCGATTGACATGCTTTGCTGCTGCCATAAAAGGTGGGTAAATAGGAAATGGACTAATGCTACTCTCTGTATCATCGGTAAAGGCACGTAAACTAATATTTAAGCCTGTTACTAATCCTGGTAAAAAAACTAGCCATTCAGGTCGTATTTGCCAATTATAGTGTTTGTCTGCCCAATTGATAAAAGCCTTAGACAACTCTTTTGGTTGTCCACCATAACCATAAACCCCCTCTGTTACACGCTCTTGTAATGCTTTCAAAATAGAAGCTGGAGAAAGAAAGTCAGTGTCAGCTATCCATAGCGGAATAATATCTTTTGCAGCATATTTTTGCCATTTAAGGCTATCTGTATTAGCTCGATTAATAACTTGATCAAAATTAAACATGCTGATTCCTATATTATTTGGCTACTAGGTAAGCTCATCATTATATGGCAATATATGCATTATTAAAAACCTAAGTATCATGAGGATAATTTATGCTAACACTGGGCACACCACTATCAGCTACAGCTATTAGAGTATTGCTTTGTGGCTCTGGAGAACTAGGAAAAGAAGTTGTGATTGAGCTACAGCGTTTAGGTTGTGAAGTGATTGCTGTAGATCGTTATGCCAATGCACCTGCAATGCAGGTTGCCCATCGTAGCCATGTGATTAGTATGCTGGATGAGGATGCTTTACGTAAAGTAATAGAGCAAGAAAAACCTCATTACATTGTGCCAGAAATTGAAGCTATTGCCACTGATACATTAGTTGCTCTAGAAAAAGAGGGCTATACAATTATTCCTACTGCTCGAGCTACTCAGCTTACTATGAATAGAGAGGGAATTCGTCGTTTAGTGGCTGAAGAGTTAAAGTTACCTACTTCACCTTATCGTTTTGCTACTAATGAAATGGAGTATATACAAGCTATAAAAGACTTAGGTTTTCCTTGTATTGTTAAGCCTGTAATGAGTTCATCAGGTAAAGGACAATCCTTAATTCGTAGTGAAGCTGATATTGATACTGCTTGGAAATATGCTCAAGAAGGTGGAAGAGCAGGCGGTGGTAATGTAATTGTAGAAGGATTCATCGACTTTGACTATGAAATTACCTTACTAACTATTCGTCATATTAATGGCGTGTCTTTTTGTGAGCCAATTGGTCATCGGCAAGAAAAAGGAGATTATAGAGAATCTTGGCAACCGCAACCAATGACAGAAATAGCATTGTCTACTTCTAAAGAAATAGCCACTAAAGTGACTGAAGCATTAGGCGGTAGAGGCGTATTTGGTGTTGAATTGTTTGTTAAAGGTGATCAAGTTTGGTTTAGTGAGGTTTCGCCAAGACCTCATGATACAGGTATGGTTACTTTAATTTCACAAAATTTATCCGAATTTGCATTACATGCTCGTGCTATTCTAGGGCTACCTATTCCTTATATAGAGCAATATGGTTCTTCTGCTTCATCAGTTATTTTGGTTGAAGGGGAGTCTAAACAAGTTAGTTTTTCTAATTTAGAGCAAGCACTTAATGAGCCATTAACGGATTTACGTTTATTTGGTAAGCCAGAAGTATCAGGTCAAAGAAGAATGGGGGTTGGACTTGCAAGGGCAGAAACTATAGAACAAGCTGTTAATAAGGCGAAAAGTGTATCTCAGCAAATTAAAGTGAAGCTGTAGGATTAACCATGCAAATCCCAGAAACGATTAAGTTGAAAAAAACATCTAACCTGCTAGAGCTGGTTTACCAAGGTCAGCTCTATCAGCTACCAGCTGAGTATCTAAGAGTAAATTCACCATCAGCTGAAGTACAGGGACATGGTAATCCTATTCTGCAATATGGTAAGAAAGAGGTTAAATTAATCAAAATAGAACCTGCTGGACAATATGCCCTCAAATTAACTTTTGATGATGGACATGATACAGGGCTATATACATGGGAGTATCTATATAAATTAGCTACAGAACAAGAAAATATTTGGGGTGATTATTTAAAGCAATTGAATGAACAATGGAAGTCCAGCGATCCCAATGAGTCAGTGGTTAAGCTAGTTAGTCCTACTCTAAAAAACTAATCAAACTAATTGACAAAGTTGAGTGAATCTATATAATTTTTGGTCCTTGCTAGTTAATGCCATTTAATATATTTGATTCATTATGCAGTTAGAAATAAATCAAAAATAGTTAAAAAAAGGCGTTGACAAAGTCAGGAAAAGGCGTAGAATGCGCGCCTCATCTGCAGAGTAAAGCTCTAAGGGTACAAGTTCTTTAACAATATAAATCAAGTAAATCGTGTGGGTGTTTGTAGTACTGGTACA
>JBEBWU010000147.1:0-5867 GCA_040391985.1 Entomomonas sp.
TTAAAAATCTATTACCATGGCGTTGGTTTAGACGTAAACCCCTTGCTATGAGCCGTGGTGATCGTATTCGTTTAGCATTAGAAGAACTAGGGCCTGTCTTTGTTAAGTTTGGACAAATGCTTTCTACAAGACAGGATTTAATTCCGCCAGATATAGCTTTAGCACTATCTTCACTACAGGATAATGTACCACCTTTCCCTGCGGACCAGTCTATTGAGCTAATCGAAAGACAACTAGGCATGAAAGTGTCTGAAGCTTTTTCACAATTTGATATTGAACCGTTAGCTTCTGCTTCTATTGCTCAAGTACATACAGCAAGACTGCAAACAGGTGAAGAAGTTGTTGTAAAAGTTGTACGCCCCAATCTAAAACCTATTATCCAGCAAGATATTTCTTGGCTTTACTACTGCGCTCAAGTAGCAGAGTATGTTAATTTTGATGCCAGACGCATGCACTTAATGGAAGTCATCACTGACTACGAAAAAACCATTAATGATGAATTAGATTTACAACGTGAAGGCGCTAATCTTTCACAACTAAGACGTAATTTTGAAAACTCTGATTTATTGTATGTTCCAAAAGTCTATTGGCCACTATGTCGCCAACAAGTATTAGTGATGGAACGTATTTATGGTATTCCTGTTAATAATGTTACACAGCTTAATGCTCATAATGTGGATTTAAAAGCCCTTGCTGAACGTGGTGTAGAAATATTCTTTACCCAAGTGTTAAGGGATAGCTTCTTTCATGCTGATATGCACCCTGGCAATATTATGGTTGACCCAGCTAATCCAGAATATCCTCGCTATATTGCGATTGATGGTGGTATTGTTGGTAGTTTAACGCCAGAAGATCAAGACTATGTAGCACGTAATGTGTTCTATTTTTTCAAACGTGATTACCGTCGTGTTGCTCAATTACATATTGATTCAGGTTGGGTTCCACCAAACACCAAAGTTAATGAACTTGAAGATGCTATCCGTAGTGTTTGTGAACCTATTTTTGAAAGGCCATTGAAAGATATTTCATTTGGTTTTGTGTTAATGCGCCTTTTCCAAATAGCCAGACGGTTTAATATGGAAGTACAACCACAGCTAGTATTGCTGCAAAAAACCTTACTAAATATCGAAGGTTTAGGTCGTCAGCTTTATCCTGATTTAGATTTATGGACAACTGCTAAACCTTATTTAGAACGCTGGATGAAACAACGTGTAGGCGTAAAACGTATTATGGCTGACTTCCGTAGCCAAATAGAGCAAATGCCTCATATTGCTAAAATGGCACGCAATATTATTGAACAACAGAATCGTAAGATAAAACTACAACAAAAGAATCCACCTAAAAAGAAAAAGGATTCTGTATTACTTAGACTATTAGGTGTATTGTTAATAGTGGGTGGTGTCAGTTTAACGATTACTGAAGGTAGCTCACTAGAACACTGGCCTAACTACCTTATGTTAGCCGTTGGTATTTACCTTATTATTCGTCGTTCTTAAGGATATTTATGTCAGAAGCATGGCTTGAACAAATACAATGGAATAATGATGGTCTTATTCCAGCTATCGCTCAAGATTACCAAACAGGTGAAATATTGATGATGGCTTGGATGAATAGAGAATCACTGCAACTCACTGTTAACGAGCAACGTGCTATTTATTGGTCAAGATCACGTAATAAATTATGGCGTAAAGGCGAAGAGTCTGGTCATGTACAAAAACTGCATGATATTTATCTAGACTGCGATGAAGATGTGTTATTACTGAAAGTAGAACAAGTGGGTAATATTGCCTGCCATACTGGGCGAATTAGCTGTTTTTATCGTAAACTACAACAAAATAATTGGGTAGAAACTACTACTCCCTTAAAAGACCCTAACGAAATATATCATAAGAGTTAACCCTATGACGGACACAATCAACCGTTTAGCAAAAGTACTTGAAGAACGTAAACAAGCGGCTCCTGAAAGCTCATATGTCGCCAGCTTATATCACAAAGGCTTAAATAAAATCTTAGAAAAAGTAGGTGAAGAGGCTACTGAAACTATTATCGCAGCAAAAGATGCTGCTATTAGTGGTAATGCAGATGACGTTATATATGAAACCGCTGACTTATGGTTTCATAGTTTAGTGATGTTATCTGCTTTAAATATCGAACCTCAGCAAGTACTAGATGAATTAGATCGTCGTTTTGGTTTATCAGGTCATACTGAGAAAGCTGCAAGACCTAAAGAGTAGTTTCCAATATTAATGAACTTGTTACTACTTACCCCTGATGATTTGATTAATGATAACCAAGCGATTATTAAGGGAAGACGCCTACAACATATTCAACAAGTTCATCGCAGCCAACAAGGTGATTCTTTAGCTGTAGGCATAATCAATGGTTATCTTGGTAATGGCTGTATAACCAAATTAACAACTGAAGAAGCTATTATCAACTTTCAACTTGACACCCCACCACCACCTAAACTACCTGTCACCCTTTTGCTAGCACTACCCCGCCCCAAAATGTTAAGAAGAATCTTACAAACAATAGCAACCATGGGTGTAAACAAACTGATTTTAATTAATAGTTATAAAGTTGAAAAAAGCTTTTGGCAAACACCTTTTTTAATGCCAGAAAACATTCAACAACAATTATTATTAGGCTTGGAACAAGCAAAAGATACTGTTTTACCTGAAGTTATACTGGTAAAACGCTTTAAACCTTTTGTAGAAGATGAGCTTCCTTATTTAATAAAAGACTCTCATAACTTGATTGCTCATCTTGGTAGTTATCCTCAATGTCCTAGTTTACCTCAACAATCTACAACTTTAGCTATTGGTCCAGAAGGTGGTTGGATTGATTATGAAGTAGATAAATTACAGCAAATTGGTTTTACTGCTGTACAATTAGGCCAACGTATTCTACGAGTTGAGACCGCTGTCACTGCTTTTTTAACTAAACTTTACTATTAGTTTTACTGTCTTGTATTAAAGAATAAATATCTCCATTTAGTACAATGTCCAATATTATTTATTTGTTGATAGGTTTACCTTATGTTAAGACTCTTGTTCTTTTTAGCTGTTGGTTTTGGCATTTATTTTTTGTGGTTACATATTCAGAAAATAAAAAAACAAGCTAATCAAACACCTACTGATGATACCGAGCCTATGGTAAAATGTAGCTATTGTGATAGTTATACACCACAGAAAAATGTGATAAAAGGTCCAAATAATCAATTGTACTGTTGTTCAGAGCACGCAAGAAAATCGGAGAAGTAAGGTGATTTTTCAACTAGAAAACGCTTATCATGCTAATAAACGTATTCTATTTTTATATCAACTCTACCGAGTTAGTCTAAGCGTAGTCCTTATTCTTATCATCTCTTTGGGTTTAGATCAATCTATACTGACTGTAGAAAACCGACAAATTTTTTATATTACTTGCTGGATCTACTTTGTATGTAATCTTATTTCCTTGTTTTTTTCATTATCAACTAATGCCTCACTAACACTTTCTCTAATATTTTTTGATATTGTTATTCTTTCAATTCTATTTTATGCTGCTACTGGTCCATCGAGTGGTATTGGTAACTTATTAATTGTTACTGTAGCTATTGCTAATACACTTTTTCGTGGTCAAATAGGGCTCCTTATCGCTGCGGTTTGTAGCATTATAATTGTAGTTATTACTACATTCTTATCTTTTGTAACAAGTATCACTGTTAGCGAATATATACAAGCAGGCACCTTAGGCGCTTTATGCTTTATTAGTGCTATGCTGATCCAAAGCTTAGTAGCTCGCATGAAAACCAGTGAGGCATTAGCTAAACAAAAAGCATCTGATGTTGCCAACTTACAAATTCTTAATAGCCTGATTGTAGAACAAATGCCAGCAGGTGCCCTGTTAGTTAATAAAACGGGGCAAATTATTATGGCCAATAATGAGGCTCACCATTTATTAGATGAACCACTACTTGATGGATTATTAGTAGCTCATATTTTTCCAGAACTTTTTACCGCCATAAAACAGTGGTTAAATAACCCTAAATTAGAACTTCAACCATTACAGCCTTCTAAAAAACATGTTAGTAAATTACGGCCAACACTTATTCGCTCCAAACACAGTAATCAATTAGTAATACTGGTTTTCTTAGAGAGTACTGATGTAATTGCCAAACAAGTACAACAAATTAAATTAGCTTCACTTGGCCATTTAACAGCGAGTATTGCTCATGAAATACGTAACCCTTTAGGTGCATTAAGTCATGCCGTACAGCTCCTAAAAGAATCCGAAAATATGGATCAACAGGATCAACGTTTATTGCAAATTATCCTAAATAACTCCGATCGTGTTAATAATATTATTAGTAATGTGCTACAGCTTTCTAAGAAAAAACAAGGTCATAGCTTTAACTATGAAATGAAACCCCTTGAACTAACCTCTTGGCTAGAAAATTTTGTAGTAGAATTTCAAGAAACGCTTAAACCAGAACAAAAAATTGAATTAGATATAGCTGTTAGGCCACTTTTCACCCATATTATTCCTTCACAACTACATCAAATCGTTACTAACTTAGTTAATAATGCTTTTCGTCATACAAAACCAGAAAATGGCATAGCACAAATATGGCTAATGTTATATATTGACAACGCTAGCCAACTTCCCCAATTAGATATATTAGATAATGGGGAAGGTGTTCCTATAGAGTTTGAAGACAAACTTTTTGAACCATTTTTTACAACAAGTAATGATGGCACAGGTACAGGTTTAGGATTATTTGTTACTAAAGAGTTGTGTGAAAGTAATCAAGCACAATTAGTTTATGTACCAAGAAAAGGTGGGGGAAGTTGTTTTCGTGTAACATTTTGCTCGGCCACTCCGATACTTTAGGAAAAATCATAATGACACAATCAAAAATTTTAATTATTGATGATGAACCTGATATTCGAGAACTACTTGAAATTACTTTAGGTCGATTAAAATTAGCTACTCAATCAGTAGGCACAATTAAAGAAGCAACTGAAACACTAAAGAAAGAAACATTTGATCTTTGCCTAACAGATATGAAATTACCTGATGGTGATGGCCTCGATTTTATTGAATATACTCAACAGCATTATCCTCAAATGCCTATTGCTATGATTACAGCACACGGCAGTATGGATACAGCCATTATCGCGTTAAAAGCTGGGGCATTTGATTATTTAACAAAACCTATTGATTTAAACCATTTACGAGAAATTATTAAATCAGCACTCAACCTAACTACAGCCAAAGTTGATAACATCCCTTTTGAACAACAATTTCTTGGAGACTCTCCTCTCGTCCAAGCACTTCGTAATCAAGTGAATAAAGTAGCACGTAGCCAAGCGCCTGTTTATATTAATGGTGAATCTGGGACAGGTAAAGAGGTTATCGCTCGACTCGTTCATTTACAAGGCTCTAGAGCAAAACAACCTTTTATTGCTATCAACTGTGGTGCCATCCCTTCTGAGTTAATGGAAAGTGAATTTTTTGGTCATCGCAAAGGCAGCTTTACTGGTGCCAACCAAGATAAAATTGGTCTATTCCAAGCAGCACAAGGTGGAACATTATTTTTAGATGAAGTCGCAGACTTACCCTTGAGTATGCAAGTTAAACTATTGCGTGCTATTCAGGAAAAATCTATTCGTGCCATTGGTGATCAACAAGAACAACCTATTGATGTACGTATTCTGTGTGCTACCCATGCGGACTTAGCTGCCAGAGTAGTAGAAGGTAAGTTTAGACAAGACCTTTATTATCGTCTGAATGTTATTGAATTAAAAATTCCGCCTTTACGTGCTCACAAAGAAGATATCCCTCTATTGGCTGAAGCACTGTTAAAACGTGATAACTATGAT
>JBEBWU010000148.1:0-5862 GCA_040391985.1 Entomomonas sp.
TAATCGCTTGGTCATATAGAAACAAATAAAGAGCGGATGTTGCTCCACTCAATGTAGCTTCCTGCAAATCCAACTCATCTAAAACTTGTCTAACAATATCATCGCCTATCGCGCGATGACGTCGTAATCTATATAACTCTAAACGTTGCGCACGTAGTGCACGTAATCTAAGCATTTTCTCTACTTTATCATTTTGCTCAGCACGTACTTGCATTTCCTCTGTATTGTTATCATAAGCATTTAAATGCTCTCTGTACTCAGCCATGATCCTAGCTTTTGTTTCTGCCACCATGGTTGCTAATGCAGCATTTTGTGAAATATTAGGGTCAGAAGTTAACTCCTCCGTTTCAAGCGCATGAATAGCTGCCTCTGCTGTTTTATGCCATGCCTCGCGAAACTCTCTTCTACGCCCTTCATCAACTCTCATCTCAACGCCACGTAATAACAGAGGTAAGAAGATACAAGCTGTAATTAATGATAATAAAATAACGCCTACTGCAATGAAAATCATTAAATCACGTTCGGGAAAAGGTATACCTGCTTTAATATCTATAAATAAAGGTATTGATAGCGTACCTGCTAAAGTAACGGCACCACGCACACCACCTAATGTTAAAAGTAAAGCAGCCCTCCTAGTCTGGGGTACATCTGAGACTGATTTTTTGCGAACTTTATTTAAACGGTTTATTAAATACCAATTACCTTGTACCCAAAGGTATCTAAGCACTATTAAAATAAAAAAGATAAGAAATATTACGAATATTTGCTGCATCATTGCAGAAAACTGATTCTCAGGACCTATACGGGCAAGCATTTTTTTAATAATATCAGGCAACTGTAAACCTAATAAAATAAAAATTAAACCATTAAACACAAACTCTAAAAGCGTCCAAACGCTTCGATTTAATAACCTAGTGGATGTTTGTTTAGGTAATAAATCTACCCAACTCTGCATCATCCCTGCCGCTACTGCGGATAAGATACCTGAAACATGAAAATGCTCCGCTACTACATAGGCTAAAAAAGGTAATAAAAGCATGAACATTACATGAGTAGCAGGATCATCCCAACCACGATTAATCATCCAACTACGTAATTGGCCTAATAACCAACTTAATATAACGCCTACAGCCAAACCACCCAAAGCAACTATAACAAAAGTTACACTCGCATCTAATATAGAGAAAACACCAGTTATTGCAGCGGCTAAAGCAAACTTAAAGGTAACAAGGCCAGAGGCATCATTCATTAAAGACTCACCTTGTAACAAGCGCATTAATGGTACTGGTAACTTACCTCTGGTTACAGCCGATACAGCCACCGCATCGGTAGGTGAAAGCATGGCTGCTAAAGCAAAGGCAGCAGCTAGTGGAATAGTAGGAATTAAAAAATGAATAAAATAGCCAGCAATAATTACCGTAAAAAGTACTAAACCCACTGCCAGTAAAAAGATGGGACCTTTATACTTCCATAAATCCCGTTTGGGTACTTGCCAACCATCAGAAAATAGCAAGGGTGGTAAAAATAACATTAAAAAAAGCTCAGGCTCAAACTCGACATGAACCCCCAAAGCGGGCCATGCCACAATAGTACCTAAAACTATTTGTAAAATAGGAACAGGGATAAAGGGTAATAAACGACTACCTAATTGAGAAACCCCGACTAACATCAACAAAGTGAGTACCATATAAGCACTCTGCATAATCACTAACTCCTTTTCTCAATATTATTAATTTCTCAATTAGGCCCTTCCGCTATTCTATAGCTATTTCTATATAGTTTTAGACGAGGCGAATGACTGAAGACAGTACAACTAGTACGGCAAAGTCATTCAACGATGTATAAAATTATAGAGCAATAGCTATACATAACGAGTTGGATCTGTAACCCCTGCCTGTTTAAAACCTTCTGCTCTTAAACGGCAACTATCACACTTACCACAAGCATACCCTTGATCATTAGCCTGATAACAAGAGATAGTCAGAGCATAATCTACACCACAAGCTATACCGTGTTGAATAATTTCTGCTTTTGATAAGTTCTGTAAAGGTGCTTGAATACGAAATGGTTTGCCTTCCACGCCAGCTTTAGTGGCTAAATTAGCCATTTTTTCAAAAGCAGCAATGTACTCTGGACGACAATCAGGATAACCTGAATAATCAACCGCATTCACACCAATAAAAATATCTTGTGCTTCTGTCACTTCAGCTAAACCTAATGCTAAGGATAAAAACACGGTATTACGTGCAGGCACATAAGTAATAGGAATGCCCTCACAAGGAGCTTCTGGCACATCAATGGACTCATCAGTTAATGCTGAACCACCGATGTCGCCTAATCCTAACTTTATTACTTTATGAGAAACAGCACCTAGTTGTTTAGAGACCTGCTCTGCTGCAATAAGTTCCGCCCTGTGACGTTGACCATAATCAAAACTAATCGTATGGCATTGGTAACCTTCTGCTTTGGCCATAGCTAAAACAGTGGCTGAATCCAAACCACCTGATAATAAAATAATCGCTTTTTTAATTGAATTTGAAGTAGACATATTAGTGACCCGGCTCATCATTCCAAAGAATTTTATGTAACTGTAACTGAAAACGTACAGGTAAATTATCAGCAATAATCCAATCAGCTAATTGCTGTGGTTTTACTTGTTGAAAACTAGGTGAAAAAAGAATTTCATCCACCCGACTAGACAAATCATATTGAATCAATTTTGTTTTTGCCCAATCGTAATCATCTCTCGAACAAATCACAAACTTAATCTGGTCATTTTTCGTGAGATAATTAATATTCTCATATAAATTACGAGCTACTTCTTGTGAATCAGGTGTTTTCAAATCTACTACTCGACTCACACGAGTATCTGTTGCTGATATATCTAATGCACCACTTGTTTCTAAAGAAACTTGGTAACCTGCATCGCATAATTGCTTAAGTAACATAATACAATTTGGTTGGGCTAAAGGCTCACCACCTGTCACACAGACATATTGTGGATTATAAGAAGCTACTTTTTCCATAATAGCTGTTAGCTCAACTAACTCTCCTCCCTTAAATGCATAAGTAGTATCACAATACTGACAACGCAAGGGACAACCTGTTAAACGAATAAAAACTGTCGGTAAACCAATAGTACGAGATTCACCTTGTAATGAATAAAAAATCTCTGTAATGCGTAATTTCATAATAAGCCCCGGTCGTAACAGCGAAACAGGCCATCCGACTCCGATGCACAAAAAATAATAGCTATATTTTACGAGAAAACATAGCTATACCTTACTTCATACAAACATTAATTAATTTAATGTTTGTAAACTGCGTTTTGCTAAAGTAGCTGCTGAACTATTAGGATATTTTGCTACTAACTGATTAAGCAGCTCTTTAGCCTTATCATTATTACCTAACTTCTGTTGTACTGTCGCTAATTTATACATTGCATCAGGTACTTTAGAATGATTAGGATACTGCTGTATCACTTTACTAAAATTAGTATTAGCGCCTTGTGAGTCACCTTGTACTAAATTAACTTCTGCTAGCCAATATTGAGCATTACCTGCATATTGGCTATTAGGAAATTTATTTAAAAAAGCAGTAAATGCCTGTTCAGCTTTTGCATAATCCTTCTTTTGAATCAAACCAAAAGCAGCATTATAATAAATTTTTTCCTGTTCAGGATCTGCTGCCGCAGTATTTTGCTTAGCTGGTGGTGTTAATGGCTGATTAGCATCTATTGCTTTACTATTATCACTACTAGCTGGTTTTGTTGGTTGGCTAGTAGTATTCGATAAACGTTTATCTAACTCCTGATAGCGTTCCAAACTCTCTTGTTGCAATTGCTTAATTAACAGTTGCTGCTCTTCTACAGTGCCTTGCAACTGATTAATCTGATTCTGCATTTGCTGTAACTGCATAAATACTTGTGCTTGACCTGACAGAGCAGAAGAATTGGAATTATTCTGTCCTGCTGTCTGTCCCAAAGTTAATAAAGGGAAACCACATAATGCAAGTACGCTTAATTGCCAAATCCTCAATCTCATTAGTCACTATCCTTTATTGAAATATTAACTCAACACGGCGATTTTTAGCCCATGCTGCTTCGTCATGTCCACTTACCGCTGGGCGCTCTTTACCATAAGAAACCACTTCTAACTGTGAAGGAGAAACACCTTGCATAGTTAAATAGCGTTTTACAGCATTACCACGACGCTCACCTAATGCCATATTATACTCACGAGTACCACGCTCATCAGTATGACCTTGTAATACAACATGTTTACCATTTTGCATTAAATCATGAGCATGTACATCTAAAGCGCGCATTGAATCTGGTTGTAAATCTGAACTATCATAATTGAAATAGAATGTAGTAATCGCTCTTAAAGCAGCTACTTCTTCAGCACTCATACCATTAAAACCACTAGTATCACCAGTACCAACACCTACTCCAGCATTAGAATCATAGCCAGAATTACCATCAGTTGAACCTGATGTATCATTATTTTTGTTAGAAGAACAGCCTACAACAAAGGCCATTATTAGTGCACAAATAGCAAACTTAGTAATTTTCATTTGATCAAAACTCCAAAATTAATATTCATTAATAAACTTATTAAACTACAACAAAAATTATTTTATAAAAGGTGACCATGAAGGCTCACGTATATCTCCATTATCAATTGGTAACTCAATGCGAACGCGTCCATTAATAGAAGCCAACATCAAAACGCCTTTACCTTGCTTACGTGTTGCATAGATTACCATTGTTCCATTTGGTGCAATAGTAGGTGACTCATCTAAATTAGTATTAGATAAAATACTAATTCTATTGGTTACTAAATTTTGTGTTGCAATCACAAAGTTACGATAACCATCTTGGCGATGTACCATCACTAACATACCATCATCTGCAGATAACTTAGGATTAGCATTATAGTTACCTGTACTTGTTACTCGATCTGTACTACCTGTTGCCACATTTATTTTATAAATCTGAGGGTTACCTGAACGATCAGAAGTAAAATAAATGCTTCTACCATCTTTACTCCAGAAAGGTTCAGTATCAATAGCATTATTATTAGTTAAACGATGTACTAACTTGCTATCTAAACGCATGGTATAAATTTCTGGGTTACCATCTTTAGAAGATACAAAAGCTAATCTTTGACCATCTGGTGACCAAGCTGGTGCACTGTTTAAGCCTACATAGTTAGTTAATTGGTCACGAGTACCTGTAGCAATATCTTGCATATAGATACGTGGTCGTTTGCTTTCAAAAGACACATAAACCACTTTCTTATTATCTGGAGAAAAACGTGGCGAAATAATAGGTTCTTTTGAATTTAATAAGGTAACAGCATTAGCACCATCATAGTCAGACATTTGTAAAGCATAACTATTATTGCCAGCTGAAGTTACATAAAGTAATTTTGTAGAAAAGGCACCTTTAATCGCTGTTAATTTTTCAAATACTTGATCAGCTACATAATGCGCTAACTTTCTAGTTTGATTAGGTGAACCTACAGCAGAACCACTAAAAATTTGCTGTTGTGAGGTAACATTATACAAATAGTATTGTACTTGTATTTTACCACCCACATTACTTGCATTACCTATTAATAAAAATTGCGCATTAACAGCTGTCCAATCTCTAAAGACAACCTCATTAGGTCTATGAGGCGTGCTTAACATATTTTGGCGAGGTAACGGCTCAAAAATACCTGTATTATATAAATCATTGCCTACCAAAGTAGCAATATCAGATGTACCAGAATCACCAAATGGCACTACAGCAATAGAAATAGCTTTATTACTGCCACCATCAATAACAATAGCATCTGCTGCATTAGCAGTGCCCAT
>JBEBWU010000149.1:0-5841 GCA_040391985.1 Entomomonas sp.
CAATATCGCCTAATAATTGAGGACTATCTGGTAACTTAGCAGCCCGTAAAATATTACGAAGTAATTGATAAGCAGGGTCTCTGATTTGGAATGCGGTACCAGTGGGCAATTCTACTAAAAGTAAACAACGGCCTGCTTGCATCAATTGTAATGAAAAATGGGGTGTTTCATCAGAAGAAGTAGATAATGGTGTAACTTCTGGAGTATAAGGTTGCTCTACAATGATTGGCTCAACAGCTGTAACTTTTTCTTCAATCGTTACATCAACTATAATTTCTGTAGTGACTTTTTCTAATACAGGTTGAGACACTGATTCATTAATAACCGCTGTATCAGTATGGGTAATAGAAGAGGCTGCATTAGGTAATACTACTCGCGGTAGCCAACTATCAATTTGCATGGCTGCTAAGTAATTATTACGCTGAGTTTCATTCATCACTAATAGGTTTTCTTCAGTAAATTATTTTCTCTATTTTACTCATTACTGTAGGTAATGTTTAGTAGAAATAATTATTTATTTTTTAGTGTAAAAAAATGATCTTGAAACGTGCACATTCTAATAACATCACGGTATTCACCATTAACAAAGAACTCATGGTGCAGTAAACCTTCTTTAACAAACCCTAATTTTGAGTAGATATGAATGGCTTTTTCATTTTCTTGGTCTACTAATAAATAAAGTTTATAAAGATTTAAAATGTTAAATGCATATTCCATAGCTAATTTAGTTGCTTTGCTAGCATAACCTTTGCCTTGATAAGCAGGATCAATAATAATCTGAAATTCTGCATTACGATGAATATGATTAATTTCCATTAGTTCAACAAGGCCGATAGGCTTTGCTTGGCTTTGAATAATAAAACGACGCTCAGTTTGGTCATGAATATGTTTATCATACAGATCCACTAGCTCGACAAACGCTTCATAAGGCTCTTCAAACCAATAACGCATGACATTAGCATTATTATCAAGTTGGTGAACAAACTTTAAGTCTTTTCGTTCTAATGGTCTTAGTTGAATAGCACTATTCTCAATAATAGTCATAATATTTCCTAATAAGGTTTTGGAAACTATTTTATTATAAAGACATATTAGGTGAGAGATTTAATTGAAAGCAGGTATTTAAATAAAAAAGCCCAGTTAAACTGGGCTTTTAAATAACAGTAAGTTCTATTGTTTTTGAGTAGAACCTTCTTGCTTCATGCGCTCTAACTCTTGTGCATATAATGCATCAAAGTTAATTGGAGCAAGCATTAATGCAGGGAATGAACCTTTTACTACTAGGTTATCTAAGGTTTCACGAGCATAAGGGAAAAGTAAGTTAGGGCAGAATGAACCAAGCATATGGCTTACATCGTCTGCACCAAGTCCTTTGATTAAGAAAATACCTGCTTGTTGTACTTCAGCAATAAAAGCTACATCATCATCAATTTTAGCAGTAGCAGAAAGTGTCAAAACTACTTCGTATACACTGTCTTCTAAAGAATTTTGACGAGTATTTAAATCTAAGTTAACCGCAGGTTTCCATTCTTTTAAAAAGATTTCAGGTGTTTTTGGTGATTCAAAAGACACATCACGTACATAGATACGTTGAATGGAAAATTGTGGTTCTTGAGCGTTATTTTGTTCAGACATATAAAGTATTCATCCGTTATCAATTAATAAAGAACTAGTTCGTTGCAAGTAATGAATCTAGTTTTCCCGTATTTTCTAATGCAAACAGATCATCACAACCACCAATATGTTGGTCATTAATCCAAATTTGTGGAACAGTGTTTTTACCAGCTTTTTCTTTCATTTCAGCACGGACTTCAGGCTTGCCATCCACAGTAATTTCTTGAAAACCAACACCCTTGTGGGTTAGTAATTGTTTAGCTTTCATACAATAAGGACACCAAGCACTTGTATAAATAATGATTTTAGCCATGTTACTATGCCTTTGCTTTCTTTTTGACTAAAGGTAAACCATCTGCTTTCCAGTTGGAAATACCTCCACCCAGTTTTGCTACATTAAATCCTATCTTTTTCATATCACGGCAGATAGGTCCACTTTGTTGACCTTGATTATCCACAATAACAATTATCTTATTCTCTTTATACTTATTAAGCTCCACCATGCGTGATGCAAACTTATCAAAAGGAATATTAAGTGAGTCGGTAATATGGCCTGTGCCAAAGTCTTTCGAGGAACGAATATCCACTATGATAGCTTGATCACTATTAAGTAATGATGTGAGTTGAGCAGAGCCAATACTACGACCACCACGACGTATTTCAGTGATAGCTAATACCACCAATAATGCTAAAAAAATACCACAGAGAATGTAGTGGTTACCAATAAATTCAATAATTCGAGAAGTATTCATTAATTAATGAGTTCCGCTATAAATGATCAGTAAGTATACACGAAGTTTTGTAAAAACTAATAAGGTAGTTTATACATTAAAACGGAAATGCATTACATCACCATCTTTCACAATATAATCTTTACCTTCTAAACGCCATTTACCCGCTTCTTTAGCACCAGACTCTCCCTTATATTGAACAAAATCATCATAAGCGATAACTTCAGCGCGAATAAAGCCTTTTTCAAAGTCAGTGTGAATAACGGCTGCTGCTTGTGGAGCTGTAGCGCCTACTTTAACTGTCCAAGCTCTTACCTCTTTTACGCCAGCAGTAAAATAGGTTTGTAAGTTCAATAATTCGTAGCCTGCACGAATTACTCGATTTAATCCAGGTTCTTCTAAGCCTAGTTCTTCTAAGAACATGTCTTTGTCTTCACCATCTTCAAGTTCAGCAATTTCTGCTTCTATTTTATTGCAGATAGGAACAACAACAGCACCTTCTTCGGTTGCTATGGCTTTTACAATATCTAAGTGAGGATTGTTTTCAAAACCATCTTCTGCCACATTGGCAATATACATGACAGGTTTTACTGTAAGTAAATGGAATGTTTTGATTTTTGCTTTTTCTTCTGGAGATAAATCTTTAAGCATTGAACGCGCAGGTTTACCATCTGTTAAATGAACTTGTAACTTTTCTAATAAAGCTTTACTAGCGATGGCTTCTTTATCACCACCTTTTGCCATTTTTTGAGCGCGTTGTAATTGTTTTTCAATGCTATCAAGGTCAGCAAAAATAAGTTCTAAATCGATAATTTCAATATCACGCTTTGGGTCAACGCTATCAGCTACATGCACGATATTATCGTCTTCAAAGCAGCGCACTACGTGGGCAATGGCATCAGTTTCACGAATATTGGCTAAAAATTGGTTACCTAGACCTTCACCTTTTGAAGCACCTTTTACTAAACCAGCAATATCAACGAATTCCAGAGTAGTAGGGAGAACACGTTCTGGTTTAACAATTTCTGCTAAAATATTTAAGCGAGCATCAGGCATTGGTACAATGCCGCTGTTAGGCTCAATAGTACAGAACGGAAAGTTTTCAGCGCCAATACCTGCTTTGGTAAGCGCATTAAATAAAGTAGATTTACCAACATTTGGTAAGCCAACAATACCGCAATTAAACCCCATTGTATGTATCCCTTAAAGTTATTTATGCTTTTTGACTATGTAATTGGTGCATGGCTTTGTTCCAATCGCCTGCGACTATTTCAGGTAATATATCCAGTGCATGTTCTATGCTGCTAGCTAGCAATTGGCGCTCTGCTTGAGGTGCTCTACTTAATACAAAATTTGAAACTAAGTTTTTGTTACCTGGATGACCAATGCCTAGCCGTAACCGATAAAAGTTATTTTGATTAGCACATTGCGCAATAATATCGCGTAGGCCGTTATGACCTCCATGCCCACCACCTTGTTTCAGCTTTGCTGTACCAGGTAGCAGATCAAGTTCATCATGTGCTACTAATATAGCGTCGGTAGGAATACGATAAAAATTGGCTAGTGCAGCTACTGCTTGACCACTGCGATTCATATAGGTTGTCGGAATGAGTAATCTTACCTCTTGACCATTTAAGGTAAAGCGGCCAACTAGACCAAAATATTTGCGATCAGCTACTAATGGAACATTATATTTTTCTGCAATGCACTCAACGAAAAGGGCTCCTGCATTATGCCTAGTTTGATCATATTCTAGTCCTGGATTACCAAGACCTACTATCAACTGTACGGCAGTCATGTCAGGAGCCCCTCTTTATGCAGGAGAATTACTCTGCTGCAGGTGTTTCACCACCAGTTGCTGCTTCATCAGTGCTTTGTACACGTGGCGTGTGAATAGTAGCAACAGGTAAGTCATTATTATGAGCTAATGCTACAAGTTCTACACCTTTAGGTGCTTTAATGTCTGATAAGTGAACGATTTGGTCAAGTTCAACATTAGCCATATCTACTTCAATAAACTCTGGTAAGTCTTTTGGTAAGCAGCTAATTTCAACTTCACCAGTGATGTGAGAAATTTCACCACCACCTTGTTTAACACCAACAGCTGTTGCTTCATTGATGAAATGTAAAGGAATAGTTGTAGTAATTTTTTGACCAGCAACCATGCGTTGGAAATCAATATGTAAAACGAAACCTTTTGCAGGGTGACGTTGTAACGCTTTGATTAATACATTTTCTTTTTGACCAGCAACATTAACAGTTAAGATATGGCTGAAAACTGTTTCATTCTCTAATAACTTCGCAAGGTCTTTAGCTAATACGCTCACTGATTTAGGTGCTTTATCGCCACCATAAATAATACCAGGAACCATGCTTGCGTTACGACGTAGGCGGCGGCTCGCACCTTTCCCTAAATCATCACGCGCTTGCGCTTCAATTACAAAATCTACCATTTTTAAAATCTCCAAAAATAAAAACGCTCAAAACGTTTGCGACCAGCGTTTGAGCGACTTATAAAAAGGCTTATTTTTTTAATAAGCCAAGTAAATTAGCGCTTGTCTAATAACGGAACATAGCGCTAATGGATTCTTCATTGCTAATACGACGTACTGCTTCAGCTACGATCGGCGCAATATCTAACTGGCGAATTTTAGCACAACCTTGTGCTTTTGCCGAGAGCGGAATGGTATTTGTTACGACTAATTCGTCAAGAACTGAACCATTAATATTCTCAATAGCTGCACCTGATAAGATAGGATGTGTACAGTAAGCTAACACTTTAGTAGCACCAAAGTCTTTTAAAGCTTTCGCTGCATGGCAAAGAGTACCTGCGGTATCTACCATATCATCAACCAATATACAGGTACGGTTTTCAACTTCACCAATGACATGCATTACTTCAGATTGATTAGCTTTAGGACGACGTTTGTCGATAATAGCTAATTCAACACCTAATGATTTTGCAACCGCTCTTGCTCTCACTACACCACCAATATCTGGTGATACAACCAATAAGTTCTCAAAGCGTTGCGCAATGATATCATCCACTAATACAGGTGAACCGTAGATGTTATCTACAGGAATATCAAAGAATCCTTGAATTTGGTCTGCATGAAGGTCAACAGTCAAAACACGGTTAACACCTACGGTGTCTAATATATCTGCAGCTACTTTAGCAGTAATTGGTACACGAGCAGAACGTGGGCGACGATCTTGGCGTGCGTAACCAAAATAAGGAATAACAGCCGTGATACGGCTAGCAGATGAGCGACGAAATGCGTCAGCCATTACTACTAATTCCATTAAATTATCATTGGTTGGGGCACAAGTAGGTTGAATTAAAAAAACATCCTTACCACGAACATTTTCATTAATTTCTACGCTGATTTCACCGTCAGAGAATTTACCGACAGATACATCTCCAAGAGGAATGTGTAGCTGGCTAACCACACGTTTTGCTAGATCAGGGTTAGCGTTCCCTGTAAAAACCATCATT
>JBEBWU010000150.1:0-5840 GCA_040391985.1 Entomomonas sp.
TCAAGCTCCAAAGGTGGTGTTGGTTCAAATGAACTTAGAATAGAAGATAAAGCAGGTTCAGAACAAATCTTTGTACAAGCACAAAAAGATTTTGATCAGCTTACTAAAAACAACCACACCACCGAAGTAAGAAATAATAGCCACTTACAAGTTCAAAATGAACACAGTGAAACCATTGTAAATAACCGATATACCAAAAATTCTGCTGAGGAACACCACCTAACAGCACTAGATCGTAAAACACAAATAATGATGAATGACTATAAAGAAGTCGCTCTATCAGAACATACCACTGTGGGTACTGTATTAACCACAGAGGCTGGCATGGAAATTCATCTAAAAGCAGGTATGCAATGTGTGATAGATGGTGGTTTATCCCTTACCTTAAAGGCTGGTGGACAACATATTGTTCTTAACCCTGCAGGAATATGGATGACCATGCCTGTATGGACAGGTGGTGTACCAATGGAAGGCACGCCTGCAGTACCCGTACCACCACTGCATAAATACAAAGGTGTAGCAAGTGTTGCCTCGCCCCATGTTACCTTAAAACCAACAGAGAGTTTTACCTATAACCTAAAATACCTATTGGCTGATGATGTAACAGGTAAGCCTTATGCTAATAGCAAATACATAGCCATTCTACCCGACAATAAAACAGTTAGAGGTATTACAGATACAGAGGGTTATACAGAAACCTTCCATACCAATGAGCCTGAAAAGATTATTGTTCACCTTTGGGAAGATGAGGAAACCATCAAACCAACAATGGGTTCTGGTGTAGCAACCACAGCCAATAGAAGTACCGATCATAGTTTGCGTTATCTATTAACCGATGATGCAAACAAACCGTACGCCTATACTAAATATATGATGACCCTACCCAATAATCAGACCATAACTGATATAACAGATGGGCAAGGCTATACTCAACCACTTTATAGCAACGCCCCTGAAGATGTCACTATTCACCTATTTAATGTCAATGAAACATTGGATATAGGGTAGGTAATAAAGCCATGACTATATATAATATATCCGCAGCAATAAAAACCAATACAGCCCCAGAAAATCTTTACTATGATATGGAGCTGTATAAAACGGACTGGTCAGGTAACGAAACATTTGCCTTAAGACCTACGGGCAAATATCCATTACAGGCAGGGAATCAAACCCAATTGCACCCCTCACTAGATATCAGTGATCCACCAGAAACTTGCTATATTCTTTCTATCGATCTCTATCGCAAAGTCGGTGTTGACTATATTAAAGTAAACCAAGACTCGATGACTGCGATAATACCTTTAAAGGGTTTTCAAACAACGGATAAAGACTGGGGTGCATCCAGAGAATTTGAGTATTTTGAAACGTCTCAACCAACGCAAAAAGAGCGAAATGGTCAGGTTAATGTTTTTCAACTTAATATATCTTCTAAACCTAGAATATTTGAAGCTAAGGAGCACCCTATTAGTGATCCACTTGATCCTTTTACTAAACAAAAGGTTGAGAATGAAATAAAAATCAGGATGACTAGGCCTGTGCCTCCAAGATTGGTAACTGATTCTAACTGGCCTGATACTGATCCTAGAAATCAAACTATATTACAATCACAGGCAGAACGAGACCGAGTAAAATATTATCCTTGGCAAGATAGATCAATGTTTTGTGGCCCTGCTGCTTTTTTTTATTGTATTCAACAAGACCGACCCGATATTTACCAGCAGCTTATTAAGGAACTTTGGGAATCTGGGGAAACTAAAATAGGCGCTTTAAAATTTGAAGCTGACAATAGCGTTAGACATCCTAAAGGCTTTTTTGAAGATGACAATACTACAAAAATATCGGCTATTGATTGGATTACTATGGCAAGTTTAAGAGATACCGAAAATACAGGGCTTTTTTCTATTAATTCACCAAGTGCTGGCTTTCTTTGGTGGAATTGGGCAGGTGCAGTAACTATGTGGAATGTGTTAGAAAAATGGTTTAAAAAGGCAGGTGCTACTAAAAAATACAGTAATATCAGTATTTCTCATAGTAATTTACAAGCTATATGTACACTAAATGACTATATCTCTTCAGACCATCATGTAGTAACTTTAATTAGGGCCGGCATGCTCACTAGAGGTCAAAATTCTATTACCAAAGATCATTGGATTGTTTGGGAAGATAAAGTGAGGTTATTGGATGGTTCAGAAATAACAACGACTACCCCCTTAACAGAAAAAGTGCAATTAAAATTATTTTCATGGGGTGAGGTTAAACAGCAATTAGAGTTAAATCTTACCTTAGACCAGTTTTTAAAACATACTTTTGGGGGACTGGTAATTACTAAAATACCATAACTAACTATGAAGAAATTCACCATTATAATGACACTATTTTTATTAATAGGTTGTGCCCCAAAAGTTATTTTTACTCCTGATAACTTACCTGATGCAGTTGTGGGGCAAATATATTATAAAGAAATTGAAATTACGGGGGGAACAGGCCCAGTGACAGCTAGTGGATTTAAAAGTACTTCAACTTCAAATAGATTATGGGTAGAAGTTAATCCTAAAGAGGAAGCAAGATTTTATAATAGTCTTATTATACATGGTAAACCTATGACGACAGATACCGTTACTATAAAGATAACGGGATATACGATACCAACACTCTTTCTTGGTGAGGCAAAGTTTGAAAAAACTTATGTGATTAAAGTAAAAGAGAAAGAATAACTTTTCAGCGTAAGGGCAATTGAAAGGGAGTTTTAAAATATGTTTATAAGGACATCTATATTTGCATTGTATTTTTTATTAGTTGGTTGTGCGCAAAAAGTTATTATTACTCCAGATATATTACCTGATGCAGTTGTGGGAGAAATATATTATGCAGATATTGAAATCAATGGCGGTTCTGGGCCTATATCTGCGGGTGGATTTAAAAGCACTTCAACATCGAATAGGTTATGGGTAGAACCTAATCCCAAAAGAAAAGGTGGATTTTATAATAGTCTTATTGTACATGGTAAACCCATGACAACTGGAACTATTACAATAAAGATAAGTGGAGATATGATACCTACAGGTTGGCGTGCTAGTTCAGAATTTGAAAAAACTTATGTGATTAAAGTAAAAGAGAAAGAATAATTTTTCAACGTAAGAGTAATTTAAAGGAAGTTATAAAATATATTTATGGAGGAATGGTACAAAAATACCTTAATTTTATGAAAAAACTTATTAATGTATTCATGATAAATACTATTCTTCTAATCAGTGGATGTACTGTTACTGAAAACCTTCTTGTGACTCCTGAAAGTTTGCCAGATGCCACAATAGGAAAACCATATTATGCAAAAATTATTATTCATACAAATGGTGGAAATATTCGTTCATTCAATGCACCAATAATGCCTTCTAATTCTGGCTTAACCACAAATATCTGTGATCCTAATGATTCATCATCTAATGCATTGAGTTGTATTGTTGTTCAGGGAACTCCTAATCAATTAACAGAGATTAAGGTTAATGTATCTGGCAATATAACTCCTTCACATGGAGTGTTATATAAAGTACGTAATATTTTTGATAAAACTTACATAATAAAAGTAAAACAATAATGAAAACTAAAGTTATTAATAAAAATAAAAAGTCCATTTTTTCAAGGGTAAAAAGGGAATAAAACGATTTAGCAGATATTTAAGTAGTTTTTGTTGTTTATATAAAACTTAAGGGAATTAATATTATGGCGAAATACACTGTATATACTCGAGTGGAGTCTAACGTTGCTTATAATGAGCTTTTTTATACCATGCAAGTTTACAGGGATTTAAATGGTACACGGTTTTATGCTGTACCCATGACAAATAAACGCCCCGTACAAGCAAACTATATTACACAACGGCATGAAACAGTTGATATCCCCTCTCGAGGATATAATATTAAAAATACTAATTATATTATGGAAGTAATGCTATATCGTAAAATGGGCGATGAATATATTGAGGTATTAGATAAACCTGCCACAAGCATTGTTTCCCTATTAGATTTTGCTACCGATGGGGATGCTACTAGAACTTCAAGAACTAATATTTGTTACTTTGAAACCACTCAACCTACCCAAAAAACAACTGATGGACAGGTTAATACTTATCAATTAAAAATTTCCTGTAAAGAACGGGTATTTATTGCACCTGAGCATCCTATTGATGATCCTGAGGATCCATTTGTTAAAACAAAAATTGAAGCTGCTTTAAAAGAAAGATTAAGACCTTATCCAGCAGGCACTAGATCACTGTTTAACTTTGAAGAAAAGCTAGCACAAAATTTATCTTACCCAGATCAAGGGAGTTCTAACCTCTGTGCTTCGGCAGCCTTTTTTTATTGCTTATTAAATGATCGGCCAGACTTATACCAACAAGTAGTACGAGAGCTTTGGGAGGATGGTAGAACGCAAATAGGTTCTAAAACTATTGTACCTAGTGCTGCCTGTACTCGTCCCATTAACTTTTTTGAATATAATAAGTCGTTAGGCAAAGACGTTACAAAAGTACCACCAATTGATTGGATAACACTTGCTAGTTTATGCGATGCAGAAAATCTGGTTTTCCCTTATGATTCTCCATCCAATAAGCTTTCAGGGATTATTTTTGAAGGTAGAGTCTGCTCTTGGTTTGAAAGTATTGGTGCCATTTGCTTAGAAACTTATGCAATAGATGCTATCTTCGGACGCCATTTAAGACAAAGGGAAGTCTGCGAGATTAATAGTTATGTTAGTCCTGATACTCATACTTTAACCATGATAGGTAACTCTATACTGCACACCCCTCCTCATCAAAATGAAATGCAATGGATTGTTTGGGAGGATAAGCTAAGGGTGGATGATGGCAGTAATGCAGAAGTTAACGCTGAAACACCTTATACTGCCAAAGTATACTTAAAGCTATTTACCCAAGGTAAGCTGATGACTACTAGAAGAGGATTAACCTTAAAAGACTTTTTAGAGCATTTAGCAGGAGGCGTTGTTGTTACACAGATACCTTAAAAAATAGGTTTTTAATGCTAATTAATTTTATTAATTTTTGTACTGCTTCACATTACTTTAAGATAATTTACTTAGCTAGATTTATAATTCGTTTATAATATTTCTTTAATTAACTGCTGCTTGTTAGGTACAAAATAATGAAAAAAGTAATAGCCATTGCTAGTTTAGTATTTAGTGTACAGTTTGCTACAGCTACTGAGACTAATTCAAAACCATCGCTGGAACAACATCAGGCAGCTATGGGCTTTTTATTGGCACAAGAAATTGTAGAAGCTGGACGTTATTTTAATAAGCTCTATTCAGAATGCCCTAGTAATCTTAAAGATATTGGGTTAGAGAATATTAATCAATTAACCGCGAATTTATTGGCAGAAGCGACCATTGATGAAAACTGCTATGTGACGGTTAGTTATGCTAATCAATCACCTGTTGCAGAAACCTTACAAGGTAAAACGCTAACGATTAAACCTGACTCTAAAGAGCTACAAGTATTATCAGGTGAATGTAGTTTTGATGGCCCTGCCGAACTTGCGCCACCTAAAGACTGTAAAAGCCAAGTATTTCCTTATCTAACACAAGATGATACGAAAGTTATTGATGGTTTTATAATGGCCTATAGAACTCATAATCCTGAACTGTTAAAAGCAGATGCATTAAATGAGCTTTCTTCACTTATGTTGTTACCTAAAATGATGGTAGCCCAATTTTATGGTGAACAAAAACGTTGCCCTACCAATAACCAAGAGCTTGGACTATCTGCTCCTGAAGAGCTATCAGTACGCTTTTTAAAAGGTATTGAAGTGTCAGGTTGTGATATA
>JBEBWU010000151.1:0-5838 GCA_040391985.1 Entomomonas sp.
CTACTGAATAGCTGTTAGTGGTGTTGTGAGCAAGGCTATCAAAAAAGGAAACAGACTCTTTAATAACATCTCGACGCTGACGATCAATCGTAATCAAATGATAACTTTCATTTAATACAACAAGTTTTGTTGGACCAGTCACATGTTTTTCTACTAAACGAGCATTCGTATTAATATTAGCAATATCATCATGACCAGAGTGCATAATCAAGCAAGGACTTGTTACTTGTGGCAATTGTTTATGAACCAATTTAGCCAGTAATTGCATTTCCGCTAAGGCTGGAAATGGATTGCCAGCGAGCCCTGCGGCAGCACTATCACCACTTAGCATACTTTCTGAAACGGTAGCTCGAATACGTTCATCTTTTAAACCATAAGGTGGTTTTTCAATAAAAGATGTTCGTTGGAAAATTCCAAACTTTTTAAACCAAACTAATAAGAAAAATAACTTTTTAGCCCATAATGGCATGCTCCAGCCATCATATTTAAAGGTTGGTCCAAACACACCAACACCTTTAATCTGTTGTGGTCTTTCTGCTGCTAGTTTTAAGGAAAGTAGGGCACCCATAGAAAGGCCAGCAACAAAAATATTATCAACTTTCTCAGCTAAGAAATCAGCCGCATCTTCAACACTTTTATACCAATCTTGCCAAGTGGTTTTACATAAATCAGCTTCATCACCACAATGGCCTGCTAGTTGCATACCATAAACAGTAAAACCAGCTTTGTTTAAACCTTTGGCGACAATGCGCATCTCATTAGGGGTACCTGTTAATCCATGAATTAACAGTACACCATTTCGGTTACCTGGCATGAAATAGCTTGAATCTTGAATCATCTTACTTACTCTATAGACATAGCAGCGATAGTGTGGTGTCTGCTATTTACTTCATTATGTGCTGATGTTGCTAAGATTGCAGGTAATGCAGTTAGTGCATCAGCAAAATTACGAATTTTGTAATGATTAATCAAATGTTGCTCACAATAATTGATTAATTTATCTTTAGCTAAAACTAAATCAACCTTATGAGAAACACAGTAATCAGAGGCACCATCCCCTACATATAATACATTGTGAAAATGTTGTCGTTGTTTTTGCAGATGAGCACACTTACAGTTACCACTTGCTTTAACACATCCTGATGAAGCATAAGGAAAATCAAGACGCCAACTGCGATCATTATCATGTAATAATCTATTGGCAAAAACTGGCAACATACTAAGATTATGACGTTTTAAGATAGATTGAATAGCATAATCCAAACCATCACTTACAACATGAACTACAATACCTTCATCCAATGCCTTATTAACAAAGGCTTTAAAGTTAGGATCAATCTCTACTTGTGCTAATACTTTATCTAACTCCTCAAGACTAGCATCCATCAATGCTATTTGTTTACTCATGCACTCTTGAGAACCAATAACACCAGCAAGCCACTGTTCTTCTAAATCTTCGCAACCATCTTTACCAAAATGACTCAACAAAATATCCGTCACATCTTTTAGGCTAATTGTGCCATCAAAGTCACACAAAATTATTGGCTTTTGTGATTCAACACTGTAAACAGGAAGGGATTGAAGGAAAATATTTTCTGAAATTGATAAGAAATTACTCATACTTTTTACCAAATCTTTAAAATTAAAGTAGAATTAATCTACGACTTTAGGAGTATATTATAAGGATTTAAAATCAATGTTTGTTCATGCTTTGTATATATTCTGTAACAGCAACATATGCAATATTTCAATATTAAAAATTCATGAATTGCGATAGATTATCAAACAAACTAAGCTAGTAAGTAGTTTGGAGAAAATGAAATCAATGACTGAAAAAATATTAATTGTAGAAGACGATAATCGTCTAGCAAATCTTATCAAAACTTATCTTTCACACCATGATTATGAAGTTGAGTGCCATGAAAGAGGGGATACTGCAGAGGAAGTAATTCGTGATTTAAAACCAGATTTAATTATTCTAGATGTAATGTTACCTGGCAAATCGGGATTTGATATTTGTCGAGATATACAGTCTTGGTTTAATGGTTTTATCTTAATTATGACAGCCAGTGAAGACAATATTGACGAAATTGTTGGACTAGAGCTTGGTGCAGATGATTACTTGGCAAAGCCCGTTGAGCCAAGACTATTGCTTGCTCGAATTAGAGCCTTATTACGCCGTAAACAAATGGATTCAATGTATATTGATACAGCAACTGTAAAACCATTAGTTAGTACAGACAATTTATTAGTATTTGGTGAACTAATAATTAATTACGAAAACCGTAAAGTAACATTAAATCAACAGGAAATTGATTTAACTACAGCTGAATTTGATTTATTGTGGTTGCTTGCTACGCATGTTGGGCAAATCTTATCAAGGGATGATATTTTTTCTCAAGTTAGGGGCTTTGATTTTGATGGTAGTGACCGTTCAATTGATGCACGAATATCTCGTTTACGTAGGAAATTATTTGATGATCCAGATAATCCTCGTCGTATAAAAACGGTTAGGGGTAAAGGTTATCTTTTCCTAAGAGAGGAAGATACTCATTGAATATATTATCAATTAAACCATTATTTAATAAGCGAATAATAGTTTATTTAGTTATTTTATTAATTTTGCAGTGTCTAATTGCGTACAGTGCATTATTAGTTTTTGATGCATTACCCCAGTATATAACAGGTGTGCCTGAGGATCACATTGTGCAGCGTGACTCTCAACGAGGCGCTGTTAACTTAATTCGTATGCAAATCGACGAGCGCAAAGATATACCTATTCAACAAGTAATTGATGATTTGCAGCCTTATTTCGGTTATCCCATACATGTTGTATCTATTAATACAACATTAGCACCAGAAGTGAAAAAAGAATTTGATCAATATGATTATGCTTATGATGAGGTGCAAGACATCTTATATGCAAATTTAAATAATGGTCATATGCTTGTACTAGGGCCTATTTTAATGCGTGATATTCTTGAATCAGATGTTATGTCATTTGGTTTATTTTTATTTCTCTGGTCATTATTTAGTGCAGCCATATTTTTTCTTCTAATATATTTTGCTTTTTCACAGTTTTGGAAAGATTTAGTTAACATTCGTCAAACAGCTGAACAATTAAGTCAGGGTAATTTGAAGGCTAGGGCAAAGTCAGCAAGAAGTTGGTTGTTTAAGCCTTTAGCTAATGTACTAAATAATATGGGAACACATATTGAACATTTAGTCACAACCAGTCAAACCATCTCCCATGCAATGGCACATGAGTTACGAACCCCTTTAGCCCGTATGCGCTTTGGCCTTGGCATGTTCTATGAAGCTAATAACGAACAAGAAAAATTAGAACTTTGTAAAGGAATGGATGATGATATTAATGAATTAGAGTCATTAATAAATGCCAGTTTAAATTATTTTAAAATGCAACAAAACAAAATTGAGCTTAATTTATCTGAAGTATCCTTAACTAAATGGAGTGATAGATTATGTAACTCTTTAAAGTTATTTAAACCAAATAACTTTGAACTAATCAGTAAAGCTGAAGATAATATGGCATTAATTGATATCCAATTAGCTGATACTATTGTTACAAATTTACTACTTAATGCTTTTAAATATGCAACAAACAAAACCATATTAAATATTAGTAAGAAAGAAGATTTAATAGTGATTGAAGTGGATGATGATGGCCCAGGTATTCCCATTAATGCTAGAGAAAAAGTATTTATGCCTTTTTCAAGACTAGATAATAGCCGAACAAGAACTACAGGGGGCTATGGCCTTGGCTTAGCATATGTAAAACTAATAGCAGAATTCCATCATGGTAGCGCTTTTGTTGTCACTAGCTCTTTAGGAGGGGCACGCTTTATTGTTACATTAAAATCTGGTGAATAAACCAATATATTTTCACATCTTTTTATTTTTTATTATAGATAATATTTATCATTAGTTTGTATAAATTTAATTATCAAATTACTAATTATATCAATATAATAGCTTTACTCAATATTGGGCATATAAGTGGAAAGATAACGCTAGATTTTAATTTATGAAATACAATGTACTTTTTTTGACTATTAGTTATTTATTATCAAATAATACTGCTATAGCCACAACTATTAATGAAGAAAAATATGTAGATTATAGTTGGACTACACCAGGTATAGAGATAACAGAGGTTGGTACTAATAACAATTATGGCAAATTGACAATCGCTACTGACCAAGGGAGTTGGACTACAACAATGCTTCGTGTAGGTATGAATGGCGGCTCTGGCGAAGTAAATGTTATCGATGGTGGAAAAATAATTGTTAATAATAACAATAGTTATGCTTATCCTTTTGGTATTGGAGGTTCTGGAGACAGTAGTGGTGATAATGGATCTATTAATTCTGTAGGTATATTAAATATTTCAGGAACAGGCAGTGAAGTTATTGTTAATGCAGGTGTTGGAAACATAACCGTTGGAAGTAAGGGGGCAAAAGGCTATATCAATATTACTGATGGTGGAAAACTTACATTAAGTAATGACCTTTGGATAGGTTCAGATGGTGGAGCTACGACACAAGGTGCTGTCACTGTAACAGGCACAAATAGTGAGCTATTAACAGGCCGTTTTCTTGTAGGAACCTATAATAATGGTAATGCATTGATTGCTGATGGTGCAAAACTTACAATGAATAGTAATCTAGATACTGCTATGGTTGTTGGACATCAAGCTGGTGCCAATAATAGTTTAATGATTATTACAGGTGAAAATACTACTGCCACAGTAGCTAATGGTGGTGTAGTTGTAGGATTATCTGGTAAAGGTACATTAGTTATTTCTGATAAAGCAGAATTATCTGTAGGTAAAGATATTATCATTGCTTCTACTAATACAGGTGTAGGCGAATTAGCTATTGGCAGTCGTAAAGGAGAGCAAGCTACTGCAGCAGGTACTATTAATGCAAACTCTATTCGATTCGGTGCTGGAACAGGTACACTTGTTTTCAACCATACAAGTGATGACTTTATATTAAATGCACCTATTTCTGGTACTGGGACAGTTGATGCACTTTCAGGCATAACAACTTTAACAGGTGCAAATACATATACAGGTAATACCAGTATTGAAAATGGTGCTTTTTTACAAGCAGGCGCTACTAATACCTTCAGTAGTAACTCTGTTTATAGTATTGGCTCAGGGGGAGGGATTAACCTTAAAGGCTATAACCAAACAATAGCCACATTAACAAGTGCAGGGACAACAGATCTAACTGGAAATACAGCTGGTACGATATTAACCATTACAGGTAATTATATAGGACAAAATGGTCATCTTATAATAGGAACAGAGCTTGGTGATGATACATCACCAACAGATCAATTAGTTATTCAAGGCAATGCAACAGGAACAACTCTTGTAACTGTTAGGAACTTAGGCGGCGCTGGAGAGGAAACGGCAGAAGGTATCAAAATTATAGATGTACAAGGTATCTCAGATAATAATGCCTTTGTACAAAATGGTCGAATTGTAGCAGGAGCTTATGATTATAGTCTGATAAAAGGCTCTGCAACGGGACAAGATGAGCAAAGTTGGTATTTAACTAGCGTTTATGATCCTACATTAATTGGTGGTGGCTCAGGTTCTGGAACAGATTCCATTAGAATGATCCGTCCTGAGGCAATGGCTTATTTAAGTAATTTATCATTAGCAAATAATATGTTTAATATAAGGCTACAGGATCGTCAAGTAGAAAGGGCCTATATAGACCCTATAACAGGTAAAACAAAAACGACAACATTATGGATTCGTCATAGTTATGGACATAATCAATTTAATGATACAACAGGCTCATT
>JBEBWU010000152.1:0-5787 GCA_040391985.1 Entomomonas sp.
CCTGTTGTTTATAGATAGTTAGCATACCTGTTTGGCGATTAAGCTCCCATTTAGCCCCCTTACCTTTAATCGTAGGCAAGTAATTTATTAACAAAGGACAGAAGATCCAAAGTAATAAAGGGATAAATAATATTATTGTATATAGCGGCAACATAGATCTAATAGTTTCATAAGCAGAGACCTCTGCTCCAAAGAAAACAATACAAAATACTATTACTGCACATATACTAGAAAAAATAGTCATACCTTTACCAATAGCAGCCCCATAAACTAAAAAAGCCGACCATTTAGAAAGAGAGACAGGTCTAATACAAATATGGTTCATAGCACCATCAAACTCATCGATTAGTTGTTCTCCTGATTTTTTAAACTCTTTTTCTACTTTAGCTAAATGTTCAGGTCCACCTGTATCAATTAGGCTTAATAAGGTAGTCTGTTGAGTATTACCCCAAGGTAGCCGACTGGCCGTTTTATAAATAGTGGCTCCCATGCCTTTAGGATAGCCTGCAGGCGCAGCTGGTTGCACAGGGATCTTATCAGAGCGATAAGCAGTATTGGTATAAGTAGTAGTTGTTAACATCATAAATCCTATTAGGCCTCCCAAACATCCCCCACTTTCCAAATAGTCTCATTTGGTGTAAACATATCTCCTAAATCCCCTACTTGGAAATATTTGGAATTTTCTTGTAGCCAGTATTTTTTCTCTTTATTTTCATCACCTCTTCTATTTTCTGGTGGTACACCATCTTTACTGATATTAAAAAATGAAGGGTTATAAATATCAGGTATGCTAGGGTGTGCCCATAATTTGTGGTCTTTATCTTGTACTAGCACTTGTGTCATCAGTTTATAAAAGGCATGAATACCAAATATAGTACCTGCTCTATTACTATAATAGCTAGTGTAGATAGTATGTATGCTATCAATATCTTGGCTAAGATCATAATAACGGGCTACCCCACCAGGGATTTTTTGCTCAAAATAGTGTTTTGGTGTGTAGGCAAAGTTTTTTTCTCCCATAATTTCAGCTTGTACCCCCCCCACCGCTTTTGATGATTTCTTATCTAATAAATCAGCCAATGATGAAGTAATGGTTAAGCGCATCAGTTGCTTTGGTCTAGTAGCACCATTGGTAAGTACTTTCCATTCCAGTTCATTTAGCTGCTTTTCCGTTATCTCTTCAAAATTAGCGGAAACATTGGCTAATAGCGTACTAAGAGTATGGAAAGCATAGGTTTCATCTTGCAGATTATACCTAGGTTTATCAGTAAAGGGGCCAAAATCGGTCCATTTCTCTAGTTCATTACGGGAAAAGACACTTTTTACAAAAACACCAATAGCTACTAATCCTAGAATAATTAAGAACCAACCGCCACTACTAATGGTGGCTACTGTTCCCCCTGTGATACTGGCAATGGTTGCAGGAATACCCGCTACTGCAGCACCAAGTAAAATCGTATTACCCGCTAAGGAGCCCCAATCTTGGTATTTAAAAATATCATCCCAAATATTCCATAGGCTTTGTCCAATGGCAAATACTGTAGCAGGGCCTTGGAATAATAAACGCCAAGTAATGGCTTTAAGACCTATTTTTCGTAATATTTTAGGTGCTTCTTTTAAGGCTTTATTGGCCCATGCTTCATAGCCCACTTTATTCCAAGCAAATTTAGAAGCAAAACCCTCTAATGCTGCTGCTGTACTGAATATTGCTGAAGTCAAATTTAAAATGTATCTACCCTGACCATTATTAAATTGAGTATTAATATTTGTTAAGAAACTTACAAGATTACGCCCCTCCAAAACTAAAATAACCGCAGGTACTAGCGGGTTATCTAATAAACCATAAAGGGTAACCTTGGTACGTTGGGCTGCTAAACCAGCTAATGAGGCTAAACGGCTATTACTATTGGCTAGTTTATAAAGCAGAGAGTTAGTTCCTATATGGTTATTGGTTATTTTATTTAACTCTTGCTGTAGGCTTGCTTGCTCTTTATGATACTCACCTTCTAAGCGTTTTTGCTCAGCCTGTGCCTGCTGGTGATCAGCTATAAGTTGTGCTGTTTTGGCTTGCTCTGCCTCTAAAGTGGCACGTTCGTTAGCTAAAGTTTTAGCCTCTGTCTGAGAAAGCTCTTGCTTACCTTCTAGTTCTTGAATTCTATTTTCACAGTTGGTAATTTTACGTTCATTGTCATACACTGCTTGCTGACTATTTTCAACCCGTGTTTGCTGTTGAGCAAGGTCTTTAGCATACATTTCATCTACTTTAGCAATTTGCTCTTCTGCCGCTTTGGCCTCTGCTTCCATTGCCGCTAGTTGTTGACGTTCTGTTTCTGATAGTTCTTCCAGTAAGGGGCCTTTTCTTCCTTGCAAGGAGTCATACTGTCTTTTTAGATCATCCACTTTGTTATCAATATCATCCAGTGATGCTTTATTATCTTTCCAACTGGATTTTTTACGGTTTGCCGTGAAGAAGTAACCAACTACCCGTATTTTGAAGTTACCTCCTGAATGGCGTTTAATAAACTCTTGATTGACTTTACCATCCCAACCTACTTCAGCGATTTTATTGCCTTGAGCGTCATATTCAACTAGGCTAGCTTCAGCATGACTAAAGATGTATCTTCTTTTACTACTAGGTTGGCCTAGTTGGGTAAAGATGCTTTTATCTATCCCTATTGGTAATTTGGCACTGTCTGGTGTTACTTCTGTTACTAAGTCTAGCTCAAAGAATCCTGAATAGGAAATTTGCCGCATTGATTCAACACTAAATGTCGAAGCCAGTGCGGTTACTGTAGGACGCTGCCTTTGTAGTTCGCTAAGTGCTTGTTGGGAGCGCTGATTACGCTCTACACGGGTATTATCTATTTCTGTGCTAACCGTTTGTTGCTGTGATTTTATACCTTCTAGCTCTTGGCTTAGTTCTGTTCCTCTATTCCATAATTTATCTTGTTCTGCAATATGTTGTAGTTTATCTCGAACTATTGTGCGTAATTCTGCTTTATCAGCATTACCTGCTATATCTTGCTCTGTCCATCCTTTGATTTGTTCATCGGGTATATTTAAGTAGTTTGCTCTATCTAGTTGATCTAGTCTGCCTTGTTCTTTAACAACTGCTTCTTGCGCTGTTTGCAACTTGCCTCTTAATGTTTGTTCTCTACCTCTGGCATTATTGAGCTTGTTACTAATCTCTGCTTGTTGTGCTTTGTTGGTTGCTATTGAACTATCAAGCTCTTGTATTCTTTGATTACGTGTAGCTTGGTCTTTATTGGCTTGATTAATTTCTTCTTTGTAATAGGTTTGGCCATCTTGTGCTAACTTAGCATCAGCACCTGCACTTTTCATGGCTTGCTCTATGGAGTTTTTAATTAAATTATCTATATTGCTTATATAGGCTGCTATAGTGCTAAGCACCTTGGAAGCGATAAGGGTGGTTTCATCCACACTGACCAATGCCCTTTCTGCCATATATTTGCCATGAATTGTATTTAGCCCTACTCCCTGTAAATCTTCAATTTGAGGTAATGTGAGCGTTTCTGTTGCAGTACCTATACTTTCTTTAAGTTGTACCAGTATTTTTAGTCTATCATTGGTAACTGGCTCCAATAGCCCTAAACCTCCTGGATTCCAAGTACCATCTCCTTTTGTTGTAACCTCTTCTATCGGTTGATTTTGATAAGGGTATAACATGCTAGACAAGTCTACTTTTGGTGGAAAAAGCATGTTGTAGTAGGGGTTTTTAGGGTCAGTTAAAGTATTGGCTAGATTTGGCCAGCTTATTTCTTTTTTAAGCTCACTAGGCGTTGATAGTGGATCACTGGCTGCTGGAGAGTTTAGATCATTTAGTAAGCAAGCAAGGTTTGCTTTACCCCCCAATAGGTCTAATCCTATGCCACTGGTGGTGTCTTTGATTGCTTCTATTGTTTGGTCATTTTGTAGTAAGTTTGCATGGTAGACTTGATATAGATTGATCAATGATCTCACATAGAATCTATCTTTATGAGCTATTGCATAATCATATCTCGTTGTTGCTTTTCTATCTTTTAGTATTCTTGTGGCTGCATTATAACGTATATCACCATCATCTACCGCACCTATTTCTAGCATGATGCTTTTTATTAAAAAAGCGCTGCCATAATTTTTTCTTAGATTTGCTTGATCTACAATAAGCGATTGTAGTTCTCTACATTGGCCTATTAGTTGGTGTGTATGCTCTAGCTGATTGAGTGGGTCAAATAAATAAATGCCACAAATTCTTTTATCAATTTGGACCATGCACTATTAGCATCTTTCTTTTGTTCTTCTGTTGCTAATACAGCATTGGTTTTTTTAGCCATGCTCTCTTTTATATAATAAGCCCAACCCGCTGGACTAATATCTTCTTTAGAGATTACAGACTCTGGTTGATAAATAGGTGTTCCATCTTCTTCTACTGTGGTATTACCAAAATAATTATGTAGTATATGACTGGCATTTTTGGCTGTTTCTAAGTAGTTTGCATTTGTTAGGTATTTTTTGGGATTAGTTAGTAGGTATTCTCTACCTAAATCCCTAGGAATATGGTTAGCAATTGTTCTTCCCTTATCAGCACCCCAAGTTAATAAAAATGGCATACTGGGAAATTGTGTTGATGTTGATGTTCCATAAGGCAGTGGATATAAGTTCATAAGAACTTCATGGCTGCGTTTTTTTAATATTTTAGGATTTTTTTGTAAATGATTAACCCTTCCTTCTGAAAGTTGGGAAGGTGCATAGAACATTGACCATGTTTCCATCACATTATTCCAACGCGCTGGCAACCATATATCATCTAAAGGTTTTCCTACCGCCGGACGTATATCTGCTTTAGCATCTATTAGGTTTGGATCTTTTGTTCTATGATCTGATAAGCGAACATCATGGTAGGTTGTTTTACCTGTTGTTTCATTTTGTCTTATTTCTACTTCGCGCCATAGTTGGTTGTTTCTGAATATGTATACCCAACCTTTACAACATAATACAGGATCAGTAGTTTTTAGGTTTGTAATCACTTTTTCTTTTAGGTTTTTATAGCTCAATAAATCTGTCATCGGCACGAATGGCACTATTAGATTGAGCTGCCTGTGTATTGGCCCTTGTCTTGGTGTTAGTTTTGCTTTTCTTGTATCACTTGTAGAGGTAATTATTTCTCCACTATTCGTTTTTATAGGGTCATAGCCTACTAATAATGGCAGTCGAATTGGATCTCCACTAGCTGCAGCAATTTCTAACCATAAATGGGCTTTTTCTGCTGCTTTCCAATCCCATTTATGTAAGGTACTTTGGTAAACACCATTTTGTAGTTCTTCTGGTTTTTTTCTTTTACCCGTACGCGCCTTATCATACTGATTTCCCTCAGTATAAATTAGAATACGTTGGTTTTCATCTGTTACTTTACCTACAATTTCTATAATGAGTTCATTTTCTGTACAAGCTGTTGGCGTGCTACATAATTCGATAGCAGGCTCGTCTTCTCCGCTATTGGCTTGTTCGCTTGCGTTACCCGTTGAGTCGCTTTGATTAGGGTTGCTTTGAGCTAGGTTGCTGTTTGAGCTTTTGAGTTGAGATAAGTCATAAGTGGCTGGATCTACTGTTTTACCCTTGAAACTATCCAATCTAATCTCAAAGTGTGCATGAGGCCCTGTAGCATTCCCTGTTTCTCCTACATAACCTACGGTTTGATTTTTATTGACAGTTTGTCCTTTGGTTAATGGAGTAGCCCCTTGCATTTGGGCATAAATCGTATAGACCTTTTTATCATTTCGATCTTTG
>JBEBWU010000153.1:0-5769 GCA_040391985.1 Entomomonas sp.
TTAATAGTTGCCATAAATTTTTCTGCTATTAATGATTTGTCTACTAAAATAGCCAAATCGCGACTGACTTCAGGGAAACGGGATAATTCTCTAAATTTTGGTAAATTTCCCAGTTTCATTTTACTTAGTGATAGTTCAAATAAGTAAACTGGAACATCTATATCCAGCATTTTTGCCAATTCTGGATGAAGTGCTCCAATATAACCAACATCTTGACCATCGCGGACTATTATAGCACTTTGTCCAGGATGTAGGGCAGTATGTTGGTGTGGAATAAATTGATATTGATCTAAAGCACCAGCTAAGCCTAAAACAGCTTCAACATCGCCTTTAATATCATAAAAATCAACTGCTTCCTTAGCATTTGCCCAACCTGCTGGCAAACGACTTCCCATAATTAATCCAGCTATCATATCTTCTTGTATTAACTGAGGTAGTTGACCTTCAAAGCGTAAGCCAATTTCAAAGATACGAACTCGATTTTGTTGACGATTCAAATTATGCTGTAATGTCTTAATAAGTCCTGGCCATAAGGATACCCTCATAGCAGACATATCATTAGAAATTGGATTAGACAACATTAACTGTTAATGTTCTGGATTAAATAATTTAAATAATTTAGGATCTATAAAGCTATAGGTAATATTTTCCTGATAACCCCTTGCTACCAGCAAATCTCGTAGAGATTTTTTATTAACTTCAGCTTCTTGCTTATTAGCATGTGGCGCTAAACGTGCTTGTGGATAACGTACAGGTAAACGGTTATAACCATACAAGCGTGCAATTTCTTCGATTAAATCTTCTTCAATAGCTAGATCATAACGATAGCTAGGTACCGTTACCTGCCATATGCCTTCGGCTTCGACCTGTAATGTTACCCCTAAAGGCTTAAGTAATTGCTCTACCTCTTGATTAGTCAGCTCAATACCTAATACCTTCTCAATACGCTCAGCACGTAATGTTACGGTAATAATTGTCGGTAAATTCTGCTCACTCACTGCCTCAACAATAGGCCCTGCTTCACCACCAATAATTTCTAATAAAAGTGCTGTTGCACGCTCCATAGCAGGACGAGCTAATTGCCAGTCAACACCACGCTCATAACGTTGTGAAGCATCGGTATGTAAACCATAAGAACGTGCTTTACCTGCAACAGTTACAATATCAAAGAACGCAGACTCTAATAATAAGTCCTTAGTTTTATTACTAATACCACTGTGCTCTCCACCCATTATCCCAGCAATAGCCAAAGGCTTAGCATGATCAGCAATCACTAACGTATCATTACGTAATTTTACTTGTTGCTCATTTAGTAATGTTAACTGCTCATCTTCATATGCCATACGTACCACAATACCCTGATCTATTTCTGCTAGATCAAATGCGTGCATAGGTTGGCCTAACTCAATCATTACATAGTTAGTCACATCCACTACCGCATCAATACTGCGGATACCTGAACGACGTAAACGCTCTACCATCCACATAGGGGTTGGTTTTGCTACATCAACATTACGAATAACTCGTCCTAAGTAACGTGGACAACCATTAGTATTCATTACATCGATGGTAATTTGTTCATTAATTGTAGGTGCTACTGTGTGTGTATCAAACTCTGCAACAGGTGTGTTATATAATGCGCCTACTTCACGTGCTATACCGCGTATAGATAAGCAATCACCACGATTAGGTGTTAAATCAACCTCAATCATAATATCATCAAGGCTTAAATATTCACGAAAATCTTTACCTACAGGTGCATCTACTGGCAACTCCATTAATCCAGCATGATCATCACTCACACCAAGCTCTTTAGCAGAACAAAGCATACCATTTGATTCTATACCACGTAATTTAGCTTTTTTAATAGAAAAATCACCTGGTAATTTAGCACCAAGTAATGCAAAAGGCACTTTTAAACCTTGTCTCGCATTAGGTGCACCACAAACTACTTGCAAGGTTTCACTGCCATTAGTTACCTGACACACGCGTAATTTATCTGCATCAGGGTGCTGTTCAATACTAACAATCTCACCTACCACAACACCTGTAAACTGCTGTGCAACAGATTCAACACTGTCTACTTCTAAGCCAGCCATTGATAAGCGAGCAATTAAATCGTCTTGCGAGACACTAGGGTTTACTAAACTACGAAGCCAATTTTCACTAAATTTCATACTGTTCTCCTTTATTTAACTAATAATTAACGAAATTGCGATAAAAATCGTAAATCGTTATCGAAGAACAGGCGTAAATCATTAACGCCATAACGTAACATAGCTAATCGCTCAGCCCCCATACCAAAAGCAAATCCTGAATATTTTTCTGGATCAACCCCTGACATTTTCAATACATTAGGATGCACCATGCCACACCCCATTACCTCTAACCAGCCTGTTTGCTTACAAACACGACAACCTTTGCCACTACACATCACACACTGAATATCTACTTCGGCTGAAGGTTCTGTAAATGGGAAGAAAGATGGACGGAAACGTACAGCAAACTCTTTCTCAAAGAATACTCTTAGGAACTCTTCAATTGTTCCTTTTAAATCTGCAAAGCTTATATCAGTATCAACCAATAACCCCTCTACTTGATGGAACATAGGGGAATGTGTCATATCTGAGTCACTACGATAAACACGACCAGGACAAACCACACGAATAGGTGGCTGTTTTGCTTCCATCGTTCTCACTTGCACTGGTGAAGTATGAGTACGTAATAACATATTGGCGTTAAAATAGAAGGTATCATGCATTGTTCTGGCTGGATGGTGACCAGGAATATTTAATGCTTCAAAATTATGATAATCATCTTCTACTTCTGGGCCTTCTTCAACGCTATAGCCAATATTAGTAAAGAAACTCTCAATACGCTCTAAAGTACGAGTAATTGGGTGAATACTCCCAGTAGCTTGCCCTCTACCAGGTAAAGTTACATCAATTTGTTCTGCCGTTAATTTTTTATTCAGTGCTGCTTGCTCTAAAGTATCCTTTTGAGCATTTAATGCTGACTGTACTTTTTCTTTTGCTGAATTAATTAATGCCCCTACCTTATGGCGATCTTCAGGTGATAAATCACCCAAAGTTTTCATTACTTGAGTTAACTCGCCTTTCTTACCTAAATACTGTACTCTTAATTGTTCCACAGCATTTACATCATCAGTTACTGCTATTGCTTGTAAAGCTTTAGCCACTAACTCATCCAGATTTTCCATCCACTAAGCTCCAGACATATTAAAATGAAAAAAATAAGAGGAAAAGTATAACACCTTTCCCCTTTTTGATAACACTTTTATCGGCAATGAAAATTAGATTATCAATGCTTTTAGTAATCCGATAAAAAATAAGGGGAAAGTAATTACTTTCCCCCTATGGTTTATATATTCACATTTAACATTTCATACGAAACTAAGATGCTTAAGTCTATTTGTTACTCTCCAGTAACCATTACGCATGTTTTGCCATAAAATGGATATATACCATTAGAAGAATAATCAACTGTTGATACTTTTCTGATGCCAGCATTTTGTTTCGCTGATAAAATCGAAGCATCACCTGAAGCATAAAGTCCTAAAACGTTTTTAGCACAAGATGTACCAGATTTTGAACCGACAGAGTTATCAGTGGCTGTAATTGGTCCTTTCACATCTGTTATTAAACCAAAGCCAACTGGCGACATATTACCAGCACAACCTGTTAATAAAATAGCCAACCCCATTAAACCAACTATCTTTTTCATGATTTATATTTCCTAATCTGTTAATGAGAAAACTGGTTTTTAGTGAGTAAAGACCAGATGGCTACTATTAAAGCTGAAATAAAATAGGAAACAAGAGAAGTTAGCTAAAAGTCGAAGGGGTTTTAATACTTATGTAGAATAATCAGTAGACAGTTTTTATCAATATAAACAATCAGTTAAACACAATTACTTATACTGTTAATAACAACTAATCACCCCCTCCACCACAACTGCTACAAGAGCTACTGCTGTCAGATGAGATATTATCGTCATATTTAGCGTTATTAGTGCTCGTTGATTCACTTTCTCGGTAATTATTTTTATTATCATAAGAGCCTCCACCACAGCTCGAACAGCTTGAACAACCTGTAGCTGCATTATTGTCATTTGGTTTTTTTCTATACAAACGAGCTTGTGCCAAAAACTCCTCTAATGTATAACTAAAACCTTGTGGAATATTTAATACATCATCTATTTGAAATAACATAGGAAATGTATTAACCATCATTAAATTTCCTTTGTTTTCTAACTGACATGCATATACCCATGTAATGTATAGCTGATCATTTATTTTTTGCTTTCTTTGATAAGCTACACTCGCATCAGCAGAGTTATGATGTAGGTAAAACCCAAAACACTCCATACAAAAAGCCATGTAAATTCGACTGTCTAAAATAAACACATGCCACAAATCATCAACTACCCTTGATGGCATGCCCAATACAGGTTTAGGTAGTTTTTGAAGCTCATTATCATGGGTTGCAGTTAATACAATAATAAAATAGTTTTTTAATTGATTAATAACTTGTGCTACTGCTGCATTATCTAATTGGGGATAATATTTACGGAAAGAATTCAGAACATTCTCAGTAAAAGCATAATTATTTATTAAGGCTAATCGTTGTTGAAAGTCTTTTTTTTTTAACTGACGTCCATGTCTAGCTTCTTGTCGCCTGATACTTAAAAAAACAAAAATAAAAACAGCCATAATAATAATTATAATTATTGATAATCCAAGTGTTGCTTCCATTAATGATCATCCCTTAAACAAATCTTTTAATTTATTATCTTAAGCCTGATGGTTTTGCCAATGGAAAAAGACGATAAAAATTCTCTGTTGTCATCTCCGCAAAAGCTTCAAAAGGCATTTTTCTTAATTCAGCAATAAAGCTTGCGACTTCTTTTACATACTCAGGTAAGTTAGATTTACCACGATAAGGGACAGGTGCTAAATAAGGAGAATCTGTTTCAACTAATAATCGATCATTAGGTACCTTTTTGGCGACCTCTCGCAACATATCTGCATTACGAAATGTCACAATACCTGATAGGGAGATATAGTAACCTAAATCTAAAGCTGCCTTAGCCATTTCCCAATCTTCGGTAAAACAGTGTAGTACACCTGCTTGAGATAAAGCAGCTTGCTTTAATATAGCTAAGGTTAGCTGTTTTGCTTCTCGTGTATGAATAATAACCGGTTTACCTGTTTGATGGGCTGCCTCTAAATGAAGCTCAAAAGAAGCTTGTTGTGCTATTGCTGTTTCTGCTTGATAGTGAAAATCAAGTCCAGTTTCACCAATTGCCACTACTTTAGGATGATCAAGCGCTTGTAACAACCAAGCTAAACTAACAGGTTGCTTATCTGTTAAATCTAAGGGATGAATTCCCACTGAACAATAGACATCAGTATATTTTTCAGCAATTGACTGAACAATAGAAGCATTATCTTTACTAACACCGATGGTTAAAAACTGTTTGACGCCTTTATCTCTAGCTTGCTGAAGGACAGTATCTAATCCCCCTGCTACAGCTTCTAACTTCAAATAATCAAGGTGGCAATGAGAATCAACTAAATACTGCATAACTTCTTATAATAACTAAAGACTACATGGTAAAAGTAGGTTGTGTATTACCTTCTAATAAACCTGCTAAATATTTTAAGATTTTTTCTTTAGCTTTGGCAGAATCAGCAGGTGAAAACTGGATACCAACACCCTGTACACGAGAACCTTGATTTACAGGAGA
>JBEBWU010000154.1:0-5698 GCA_040391985.1 Entomomonas sp.
AATTTTTATTTTAATTAATTTAGGAGAATACTATGCCAACTCCCGCGTATGTAACACTAGTAGGAACTAAGCAAGGTTTAATTACAGCTGGTACTTTTACTGAAGATTCAGTAGGTAACATCTATCAAGAAGGTCATGAAGACGAAGCACTTGTTCAAGCGTTTAGTCATGAAATTATTATTCCACGTGACCCTCAATCAGGTCAACCTACAGGTCAACGTGTACATAAGCCTTTAATGATCACTAAAGTTTACGATAAAGCTTCTCCATTGATTTTCAATGCGTTAACTTCAGGTGAGCGTTTAAGCGAATGTACTATTAAATGGTACAGAACTTCTTCAGCTGGTGTGCAAGAGCATTACTTCACAGTTAAATTAGAAGATGCTGTGATCGTAGACGTAAAAGCATATATGCCTAACTGTCAAGATCCTGCAATGTCTCATTTCACGCACTTAGAAGATGTGTACATGACTTACCGTAAAATTATTTGGACTCACGAAGTTGCAGGTACTTCAGGTTCAGACGATTGGAGAGCGCCTATCTCTGCTTAATTGTCAGAATAGCACTTCTATAGAACTAAACTCCAGAAGAAACCCTCTTGCAGTTAATTTAACTGTAAGGGGGTTTTCTGTTATAGTTAATATGAAATATTTCTTTGATTAGTCATATATAATAGTTATCAATTTATAATATTGAAGAATCATTTATTGGCGTTGTAAGGTTAGTATAAAAGTTACACCATCGTTTTCATTTTTAACTTGAATGGTTCCACCCATTTTAGCCATATAGGTTTTAGCGACAAATAGACCTTGCCCGCGATGAGAGGTTTTTTCTTGGTCTGATAAATCGGATACGCCATATTCAAAAATATTGTTGATAATGGCAGGATCGATGCTAGCACCTTGATTATAAATATGCACTTGGGCAGTGGTGTTGGTGGTTTCGATATGGATTTGTATGGTTGTATCAGGGTAACGGTAACGGTCAGCATTGTGCAGTATATGGGTAACTACATCTTCTAGGGAAAACTCATCAGCTTTTACGTTGATTGCTTCGTTATAGGGGATAAATTGAACATTTTTGATATCCACAAATTGGGTATTGTCGGCAATGGTAGCCAGAAACTCATTTAAATTAAGTTGATTTAATTGCAGGGTTGCTTCGGTAAAAGCTTCACTTGGGGAAGCTGTGCCATAAATAATTTGAATGGCTTGCTGCATGCGCTGTAGGTAGCGATAACTAGGTTCTTCTTTATCATTATGTAGTACCATTAATGATTGTAAGGGTGACATGATTTCATGACCTACCGCATGCCACATATCTCGCTCTTGTTGGGCGCGGATAGCTTCTCGTTGTAGGTCATCTTTAACCCGTTGTAGTAGGTTGGATAGTGCAGTCGCTAGAATCCCTAATTCATCATTTCCTTTTAGCTTAGAGAAATCTAATTGAGCTAAATTAGTTTCAAGATTAGAGTTTGGTAAGTTTTTGGTTACTTTGGCGGCTTGTTTGGTTAAGCGTACAATGGGGCGAATAAGACCTACTTCTATAGCAATCCATGCCAACATGATGGCTAGAAGCATACCACCTACATACCATAACATTCTATAAGTAGTGATCGCTAAGATATGATCTACAATATGAATATTACCGTTTAAGGTGATTTGGTATTGACCTAGCGGTGTGCCAATAATGTCATTGAAAGTAATGGTAGTTAGACTTTTTTTGGTGGGTAGTAATTCAATGAGTGTTTTATACCATTCTGATACTTGGGTTAATTGGGTAGTAGATTGTAAGGTAATAGTGGTATCTGTAGGTGCAGTGGTTTTGTAAATTGCTAGCTGTTCCCCTGGCATTAAAATTTGGCTGATATCTTCTAAAGTCGGTGGTAAGGTAGCTGTTGGATCATTACTGTCAAACAGTGGTGTATTGTTATTAGGTGCAAAGGCTTGTAATTGTAGTTTTATATTATTTAAAGGTAACGGTGGCCATTTTTGCTGTTTTGAGTTGCTATTAGTTATGCGAAGTTCATTAACAGGTACGCGCATGGCAAAGAAGGTTTGTTTAGCACAATCTGGCGATAGTTGGTTTTGATCTATGCAGTTTTCATTTTGCCAAAGCCAGCCACGAAATTCTCTATCTTCTTTAGAAGTTGCAGTAAGCTGCTCTAGTTCAGTTTTAAAGCCTTGTAGTCTGCCCCATGTGGCTTTTTGGTTTGGTTTAGTATGGTCTTCAAAGGGGATAACCCAACGGGTTTGTTGGTCTGGTAAATTTACATGGACAATGAGGCGGTTAATATCATCGAGTTCTCGTTGTTTTAAGGGGCGCCCCACTAACTGATCGGCTGTAAAACTGCCCACTAGATAGATAAAGGAGCCAGCCCAAGGGTTATAACCCATTGCTACACAAAGCGAGGCATCGTTGGCGTATTGCACGGAGCAGCCAGTCATTTCCACTGCTTGTAGTGCTTTATTTCTATCTGTAAAGTCGATAGCGGCATAGGGAAGCATTAAAGGGCTTAGCGGCGATTTATTTTGTCTGCTATGTTGTGGGTTTAGCAACATTACCCGTCCTGTGGGATGTTGTAAACGTGCCATTATTTCAGCATAGGTTTTTTGAACGGTTTGTTGGTAATTGGTGTAACTACGTTCTTTTTCTTCAATCAATAATACTAGCGCAATTATTATCGTGGCAACGATTAATAGTAGAAATACTCCACGAAAAATTAGGCGTTGGCGAAAAGCAGCTAGTTTAAATATCACTTGGTTTATTTCCGTGTAGTGTTGCTAACCCAACGAAAACCTCGCATGGGAATATTTTCAATACCTGTAAATTCTGGGTCTATTTCTTTAAAGGCTTCACGAATGGTACTAACATGTTTACGCACATTATCTCTATTGCGACCACTTTTTACTACTTTATATAGGTCTTCATAGGAAACTACTTGGTCTTTATTTTCATAAAGGTTGGCTAATATGCGTTGTGCTGTTAAGGGTAGATTTAAATGTTGACCGCGCCATAACGGGGTACGCTGCCATAAGGGGTCTAGTAACAGTTCTTCATCTGGTGTGGGTGATATGATTGTTTCTGTTTGTTTGTGTTGCGAGGAGCGTAAAATATCTAAAAAGGTTTCGATAAAATCACTTTCTTCAAAGGTGGTTTTTTGTAAATAATCCCATGCATCCAGTGCTTTCATAATGCTACGATAGATAGTGGCAGGCATAGCCGAAACTACTAATACAGGGGTGGTATGAGTTTGTTTATTAATAACATTAATTAAGGCAACACCTGCATGGCGCTCACGACCTAACTCAATATCTAACACTACTGCATCGTACTGGATAGTGGTTAATGCTGTTTCCGCATCATCACGATTAAACCATTGATCAATAGTAATGTCAGGCTTAACCGATTTAATCCAACCAACGAGTTGGTTGTTAGTTGGGATATCATCTTCTATAACCGCAACTCGTGTCATTTAATTTACTACCTATGTTATTCAACGTTAGGTTGATTATCGCTCAATTAAAAACTTTTTGCTGTGAGTTTTTCTTCCTCGTTAGGAAGGTTTTATACCTGCATTGTCATTGTTACTTCCGCCTTAAATTTGAACAATAGCCATATTGAAATACAACCACCATAGGAAGAAAAAAATGAAAAGCTTATTTATTGGTATGGGAAAATGTGCAAATAAGTTGAAATGGCCACTATTAACACTTGCAGTATTGGGCGGTATTGGTTATGGAATTTACCATAAGCCACCTATTGAACATATTGGTAATGGTGAATTAGGGATTCGTACCAATATTTTGACCAGTGATACAACGCAGTGGAAAACAGGAACAGTAGTGGTTCTTCCTATTATCCATGATTTTAAAAAGTATTCTTTAAAAGATCGGGTAATACAATTTGCGCCTATTTCTTTAGCAAGCAGTAAAGAAGCATTGCAATCTTTAGAAGGGCTTTCTATTGGGGCTAATATTACCGTTCGCTATAATTTAGATGAAGCAAGCTTAGTAAAAAATAATGCAATGTTCTCAAGTGATGATCAACAAGTGGTTGAATCTGCATTCTATGGTATCGTTTATAAAGTATTCTCTAAATATACCGTTAGAGAGATATTCTCGAGTAAACGTGAAGAGATTATTAATAAGTTAGAGACAGAATTAAAAGCGACATTAGCCAATGATGGTTTAGTACTTAAGAGCGTACAATTAGGTAGCATTGATTTACCTAATGATTATCGTAAAGGCATGGAGGCTTTACTGGCAGAAGAAATAGCTTCCGAAAAAATGCGTTACACCATCGAGCTTAAAAAGAAACAATTAGAGGCACAAGAATTAGCAGCAAAATCTGAGAAAGAACGCAGGGAGTTAGCAGCACAGGCCTCGGCTAGAGAACAAGTGATTGCCGCACAAGCACAAGAAGAAGCGATGAAGCATGTTATCCCCTTTAAACAACGGCAAATCGAACAGCGTAAGTTAGAAGCTGAAGCTATCAGTGCGGCCCGTGTTAAAGAAGCACAAGGTAATGCCCAAGCAAGATTAATTGAAGCAGAAGGTGAGGCGGGTGCCCGTAAGAAATTGGCGGAATCAGACGCTTACCGAATTGAGCAGATTGGCAAGGCTAATATAGCCCAAATGGCACAAGAAGGGGAACTTATTTCCAAACATCCTATGTTAATTCAAAAAGCTATGGCTGATAAGTTATCAGATAAGGTACAAGTAATTATCGCGCCACCATCAACTACAGGATTTGTGGGTGATAATTTAATTGGTGGTGGCAACAGATAACCTAATGGTCATAACAGATAGTTGGGCATATTAATAATACTTATCAAATAAATAGGACAAAGTCATGTTAGTAACTTCTCTTTTAACAACAGTAACAGCAGTAGCGATGAATACTGCTATTGTCATGCAAGATCAAGTGCCTATGCGTGCCGCTGCTAAAGATTCTGCTCGCCAACAAGCCATTTTATGGGCAGGGGAGTTAGTTGAAATACGAGGTGCTAAACAAGACTATCTGCAAGTTTATGATTATAAGAGAGAACGTGCTGGCTATGTGGCAATAGATAAAGTTAAAGAATTATCATTAAATGCAGAAGATGCTCCAGAGTTATTAGCGGCGTTACGTTATGTTAGTAAACAAGCTTATAACGAAGCACTGACTATCGGGTTAGCTGCTGCTTGGTTACAAGCTGCTTCTGCTGAAATGATCAATAGTAGTGAAGGGGCAGAAGTATTTAGTACCCTTGGTTTACAAGCTGAAAGTTTAGCTGATCGAGCCTCTAATAGTTATCAGTTAAGCCAATATGCAGCTACCCGCCAAGCAGCTTATTTTGATGTACTAAAAGGTTATGGTATTAAATTTAATAGCTATGAATATGGTGATACGTTACGTATTTGCTATGATGGAGAAGCCTTTAGGCGAGTATTAGCCTTACCAGCTACAGAACAGCAAAAAGCAACAGCAGCACTGGCTTTAAGTCGTAGCGAATGTATTGATCCTAATTTATCAGTAACAGATAATCGTTTAGTCAATGAGTGGCAAGCTGAGATACTAGATAAAGTAGATGATAGTAAACTACCTGCATGGCAAGCCAATCAAATTAAATTAAGAAAAGCTGGTGTTTGGGCTAATTTGGCTTTTCGTAGAGCAAGATTAGATAAACAGGAAAAAAATAAAACAGCTTCCTATG
>JBEBWU010000155.1:0-5671 GCA_040391985.1 Entomomonas sp.
GATTACAGAGTTAGCCCATTGTGCAGCAGAAACTAGGGTATGTTTGTTAGAAGAGCCAGACACTGATACTCAACGTCTTGCTGATTGGCAACAAACATTGGAACAGTTGCAATTAACCTATGGAGATAAAACTAGTTTATTAACATGGTTAGGAGCAGAGCATGACTAAGCCCTTAGTACTTGCAGTAGTTGGTCACACTAATGTGGGTAAAACCTCGCTATTACGTACCTTAATTCGTGATACTCATTTTGGTGAGGTTTCTCATCGGCCTAGTACTACCCGTCACGTTGAAGGGGCTAAACTACTAATTGCAGGTAAACCATTATTAGAGCTTTATGATACACCAGGCTTAGAAGATGCTATTGGTTTGTTAGACTATTGTGATCAGTTAGCTCAAGGAGATAGGCTTGATGGTCCAGAGAGAATTGAGCGTTTTTTAAAAAGTAACGAAGCAAAACTTCGCTTTGAACAAGAAGCTAAGGTATTAAGACAACTATTACAATCTGATGCAGGATTATATGTAATAGACGCAAGAGAGCCTGTACTAGCAAAATATAAAGATGAATTAGAAATTCTAATTGATACAGGAAAACCACTATTAGCAGTATTAAATTTTGTGGCTAGCAATAATCATCGTACAGAAGAGTGGAGAGGAGCTTTAGCCCGTTTAGGATTGCATACACTGGTTCAGTTTGACAGTGTTGCTCCTCCTGAAGATGGTGAGCGACGTTTATATGAGAGTTTAGCTTTACTATTGGAGCAGTCACGACCACAGTTAATGTCACTCATTAATTATCATGAGCAACAGGCTATAGAGCGTTATCAGCAAGGGTTAAAAATAATTGCTGAACTATTAATAGATATTGCAGCTTATAGTTTTTTAATCGCTACAGATGAGAAAAGTATTAATGAGGCTAAGCAAAATTTACAAGATAAAGTAAGAAAACGTGAACAACGTTGTATTGAGTCTTTATTAGCATTGTATCAGTTTAGAAAAGATGATGCTTTTGCAGGTGACTTGCCCTTAATTGATGGTCGTTTTGATGATGATTTATTTAATCCTGAAACCATTAAACAGTTTAGCCTTAGTATTGGCAAAGGTGCTGCGGCTGGTGCTGTAGCAGGTGTGGGTGTGGATTTAATGTTTGCAGGGTTAACCTTAGGTGCTGCTGCATTATTAGGTGCTATTACTGGTAGTGCATGGCAAACATTCTCTAATTACAAAGATCAATTAGTAGGTAAATTTACAGGTAAACAATTTTTAGGTGTTGATGACGCTATTTTACAGATTTTGGCTATCCGTCAGTGCTATTTATTAACTGCTTTAGTAAAACGTGGACATGCTGCTGATCAAGCTATTGAGTTGAATGTGACAAACTATCATCTGTGGAAGGTTTTACCTAAACCTTTACAAAAAGCTAGGGCACATCAAGATTGGTGTTCGTTATTAAAAGGGTACAGGGCTGCAGATAATGAAAGGGCAGAGCAAATAGTTAAATTAGCAAATAATTTACAAGAAGCTTTAGAAGACGCAGTTTAATTAGGTAAATGGATACTAGATAATTTTGCTGATACTGATAGTATTAAAATTCCTTGTTTACTACAGTCACTAAGGGTATATTCCAACTATTGTACGATTTAGTAAAAGGAGTTTTTACATTGGACATCCCACGTATCTTTAATATTACTGAAAGCGCTCATCGTATTCATAATCCATTCACTTCAGAAAAACTTGCTACACTTGGTGCAGTATTGCGTTTAGAGTCAGGAACTAGTGTACTTGACCTTGGTAGTGGTTCAGGTGAAATGTTATGTACTTGGGCGCGTGATTACGGAATTACTGGTATTGGTATTGATATGAGCCAGTTATTCAGTGAGCAAGCGATACTGCGAGCTAAAGAGCTTGGAGTTGCTGATCGAGTTAAGTTTATCCATGATAATGCTGTTGGCTACATCGCAGATGAAAAAGTGGATATAGCGGGCTGTATTGGTGCTACATGGATTGGTGGAGGGGTTGCTGGCACTATCGAACTTTTGGAAAAGAGTCTTAAAAGCAACGGAATAATCCTGATAGGTGAACCCTACTGGCTTCGATTACCGCCAACGGAAGATGTTGTGAAGGGTTGCTATGCTGATTCTATTTCTGACTTTCTTGAACTTCCAGAGCTTATCGCTTCTTTTGGTGACCTTAATTACGACGTTGTAGAAATGGTTCTAGCTGATCAAGAAGGCTGGGATAGATATGAGGCGGCTAAGTGGCTTACTATGCGCCGCTGGCTTGAAGCAAACCCTGATGATGATTTCGTAAAAGAAGTCCGAACCCAATTGACCGTAGAACCAAAACGTTACGCTACTTATTCTCGTGAATACCTTGGTTGGGGTGTATTTGCGCTAATGGCACGGTGATGTGAAACAAGTGAGATTAATTTATAAAGCAGTATAGGGCTTCTATACTGCTTTTAGAAAAACTAAAAAGATTTAGCCTTTGGGGTGAAGCATTTGTTTTTCGTAGGCTAACGATTTTTCAACATCAAACTGACCTTCCCATTTAGCTACTACTAAGGCGGCTAGAGAGTTACCTACCACATTAAGTGCGGTACGTGCCATATCCATAATACGGTCAACCCCAGCAATAAAGGCTAAACCAAGGGTGGCATCTTTCATATCAATTACACTGCCTAAGGTGGCTAGTAAAACTACAAAGGAAACACCAGGTACACCTGCAATTCCCTTAGAGGTAATCATTAATGTGAGAACAAGGGTAATTTCATGCCAGATAGTTAGGTTATAACCAAATAGTTGAGCAATAAAGATAGCGGCAATACTTTGGTAAAGAGTTGAACCATCTAAATTAAAAGAATAACCTGTAGGAATAACAAAGCTAGTGATAGACCTTGGTGCACCGTAGTGCTCCATTTTTTCCATAATACGAGGAAGTACAGTTTCAGAGCTTGAGGTGGAGTAGGCTAAGATTAATTCATCTTTTAATATCACAAATAGTTTGAAGATATTAAGCCCACAAATTTTTGCCACAATACCAAATACCACAATCGCAAAAAATAGAATGGCTGCATAGACCAGAGAAACTAGTTTTAGTAATGGTACTAATGAGCTAAAACCAAATTGACTAACAGTAACTGCAATTAATGCAAAAACACCTACTGGCGCATAGTGCATAATAATATTGGTTACTTTAAACATGGTTTCTGAAACACCACTAAAGATATTTAATAAGGGATCTCTTTTAGCAGCAGGAATAGAAGATAATGCAACTCCAAATAGCACTGCGAAGAAAATAATTGCCAACATATCGCCACGCATTAGTGCGGCAAAGATATTTGTAGGCACTAAAGACATTAGAGTTTGTACAAAATGATTTTCATGTGTAACTTGTGCAGTAGCAGAGGCATATTGAGAGATATCAGTTTGTGTTAAGGTGGAAATATCAATACCTGTACCAGGATGGAAAACATTAGCAAAAGTAATACCCACCACAATGGCAACAGTGGTAATTATTTCAAAGTAAACAATGGTTTTAACGCCTATACGTCCAAGCTTTTTAGAATCCCCTATACCTGCAACACCTACTACAATAGAGGATAGCACGATAGGTACAACAATCATTTTAATAAGACGAATAAATAAATCACCAGCTGGCTGTAAGATAGTATTGATAGTCCAAGTGACATTAGGATTTACAATCGTTTTTTCAAATCCAAAGATATTAATAAGTTGTACATTTGGTATATTGTGAAGAATAGCCCCCAGTGTAATACCTAAAACTAATGCTATTAATATTTGCCATGCTAGGCTAATTTTAAATGACTTTTTTTTCATAGTTATCCTAAATTATTTATAGGGTATTTTTATTAACCAAGGTTGGTTATATATAGGAGTGATAATTGGCAAAAAATGCCTAATCTATAGACAGAAATTATACTATTTGGTTCCCCATTGCTATTTGAAAAACAGTAATACTTATTGATACTTATGTATAAAGAAAATAAGTCGCATATTATAATCTATTTAAAAATAAAGAGTTATTTTATTTTGCTAAGCGAATTTTATTTGTAAAAAGTGATCTTTTTTTTTACAAATAATTAAATAGCTGTTTTAGCTATAAAATTAGGACTATAATAAAAATAGCATAATGAATAGTTATGCTAACTCCATTCTGTTTTCTAATATCATCTGTTAAAGGTGATATTTCTTATCAATGTATTATTTATTATGAAACGTCAGTATATTTTTGCGTTAACTCGGTTATTAGCAGAGTTAGCTGTGTTAATTGCTTTTTATGCAGTAGGAAAGCAATTAGTGGTCTGGTTTCATCTCTCGATTCCTCCAGGTGTTATTGGTTTAGCATTGCTACTTATGGTATTTGCCTTTGGTTGGTTAAGCCCAGACCAATTGCAAAGGGGAGCTGCATTATTACTAGGTGAAATGTTATTGTTTTTTGTCCCTGCTGTAATGAGCTTACTTGATTATGGTACGTTGATTATGAATCAAGGATGGAAAATTATTTTAATTATTCTGTTAAGTACCGTGTTAGTAATGTTAGGAACAGCAATTACAGTAGAGCTTATTTATCGTTGGAATTTAATGAGACGCTGGAGAAAAAAACATGGTCATTGAGTGGTGGAAACCTTGGCTTTGGCTATTACTAACATTGCTTAGTTATTTTCTAAGTCGTTGGTTGTATAAGCGTAAGCGTTATTATATTTTATCACCATTATTATTTGTTCCAATTGTATTGTTTGCATTTGCAGTACCGTTACATGCTACCTATAAAGAATATTCGCAAAACACACATTGGTTAGTATTAATGTTAGGCCCTGCAACAGTGGCTTTTGCTATTCCTATTTGGAAACAACGTAAACTAATCATGCAGCATTGGTTAGCCTTATCTTTAGGAATGTTAGTAGGCAGCAGTCTATCTATTATCAGTTCATTTGGTTTAGCTAATTTATTGGCTTTAGATGATAAAGTAACAATGTCCCTTGTACCACGTACTATCACTACGCCATTTGCTATGCCTGTGGCTGAAAGTTTAGGTGGAGTGCCTGAGTTGGCCGCTGTTTTTGTTTTAATTACTGGGGTATTAGGTGCATTGTTAGGTGGTATATTACTGAAATGGCTTCCATTAAAAACAACCTTGGCACGAGGTGCTATTTTTGGTGTAGGTGCACATGGTTGTGGGGTTACTAGAGCAAATGAGTTAGGTGTTGGAGAAGGTTCTGTAGCTGGTTTAGCAATGGTGTTAATGGGGTTAATTAACTTAATTGCAGCGCCATTAATTCATTATTTGTTATAACTATATTATCTTGTTGAGAATACCTAAAGAAGAGTTAAATTAAACCCTTCTTTAGGAAAGTAATGTTTTGATTACTTAGCTGCAGCAGCGTCTGCTTGAGCTTTTTTAGCTTGTTCTAAAGCGTCTAATGCTTGCTTACAAACAGATTTTTGTTGGTCTGCTGATAATGCAGTGAATTGAGTTTTTGAAGCTTCGTATTGTGCCTTAACAGTTTCAGGATCTAGACCCTGTGCTTTCATTGTTTCTAATGAAGCTTCTAATGCTGCATCAGCTTCTTTAAAATAGTCTTGGCATTCGGTAACTAATTCAGCAGCCATAACTGAGGCAGAGAAAGAAGCAACAACTAAACCTAATAA
>JBEBWU010000156.1:0-5660 GCA_040391985.1 Entomomonas sp.
AGCAAGTGCAGCACCTAATATACCTAGTATTGGAATAAGTATAAAATTCATAATTACATTAATAATAGCACCAAATAATGTTCTATACAGAGATAATACCTGTAGATTCTGAATGATTAAATATTGGGAAGTTACTAGTCCCATACTAACAAAAATGCCTGTCCACATATGTATAATCAAAACATTGGCAGATGCTTGGTACTGCGTACCATAGAGAATAGAAATAATATATGAAGAAAAAATACTTACAGTAAAAGCTATGACAATGGATATAAGTGTCAATGTATTTAGTATAAATTTTAATTTATTAAAATAATTATGTTCATTAATCCTTTTTTCTTTGATTAAAGTTGGAGCTATGGAGGATACAATAATCATCGGAATAAAATACCATATTTCACTGATTTTGGTGGCTGCTGTGTACAGTCCTACAGCTTCATAATCTAGCATCTGGCCTAACATGACTTGGTCAATACGCATATAAATCATAATGGTTAGTCCAGAAAGTATAAGAGGCCAACACTGTTTTATAATTTTCTTAATATAGCTTAAATCAACTTTCCAAGTAGTTATTTGCTGTTTTCTACTGAGGTAGGCAAATACTATTAAGCCACTGATAATAAAGGCATCTAATAAAAAAATACTTGCAATAGCAAGTAATGAGGCTTTACAGAGAATTAGAATGATTTTTAATAAGCTACAAATTATAAAAGAACAGTTTTCAGCCCATACGATATATTTAGATTGAGTTTGAGACTCAAAAAAGTAACGAATAACATCGCTAACTTTAAAGAGTAGTGAAAAACCTATAACAATCGCAATAATCTTTGAAGTATGATCTGTAAATAATATAAAAGTTAATAGTAATAGGATTAAAAAAGCGAAAATAGAAGTCACTACTTGTATAAAAAAAGTACTTCCCATAATTATATTGGTTGCTTTGGGTTCATTGACTAATTCTTTAACAATGATGCTGTTTAGACCAAAGCCCGCAATAACAACTAAAAAACTTATAATTGCTAGCACATAATTTAATAGGCCAAGTTGCTCTGGGCCTAAATAGCGTGCCATCCATGCACCAATAAATAACCCTACTCCCATACGGAAAATTTTATCGAAAAAAAGCCAGCCAATATTGTTAATAATTTTATTTAAGTAAGGCTTTTGCGATAACTTATTTTTGATATGGTTAGGAATTAGTTTCATGAATTAACTGTTGGGCGACCTATAGAATAATAGGTGATATTTAGTTTTTTCATATTTTCTAATGAGTAAAGGTTACGGCCATCAAAAATTACAGCTTGTTTAAGTGTATTACAGATGTTGATAAAGTTGGGTGCTTTAAACTCTTGCCATTCTGTCACAATAACTAGAGCATCAGCATTCTCTATAGCGTCTTCTTTTGTTTGGCAAAGAATGAGATCGTTACGATTGCCATAAATACGATAGGTCTCTTGCATTGCTTTAGGATCAAAGGCTTTAACTTTAGCACCTGCTTGCCATAAAGCTTCCATTAAGTTACGGCTAGATGCTTCACGCATATCGTCGGTATTAGGTTTAAAACTTAACCCCCAAATAGCAAAGGTTTTATCTTTTAAATTATGTTGAAAATGTTGATCAATTTTTTCAAATAAAACATTTTTTTGTGTGTTATTACGTTCTTCCACAGCAGATAGTAATTTTGCATCAAAATTTATTTCATTTGCTGTACGAATAAGGGCTTTAACATCTTTTGGGAAACAAGAGCCACCATAGCCTGCGCCGGCATAAATAAAGTGATAACCAATGCGTGGGTCAGAACCAATACCTCGCCGAATCATTTCAATATCAGCACCTAGTTTTTCTGCTAAATTAGCCACTTCATTCATAAAGCTAATTTTAGTAGCAAGCATACAATTGGCAGCATATTTGCAGAGTTCAGCACTACGAATATCCATCACAATAATTTTTTCATGATTACGATTAAATGGAGCATAAAGTTCACGTAAGGTTTTTTCAGTTTCAAGGTTATCCGTACCAATTATAATACGGTCTGGCCTCATGCAATCATTAACGGCTGAGCCTTCTTTTAGAAATTCAGGATTGGAAGCAACAGTAAATTGTAAATCTGTCCGATTAGTCTGTGTTAAAACTTCTGTGATACAGTTTGATACTTTATCAGCTGTTCCAACAGGGACAGTAGACTTGTTAATAATAATGCTATTATTGGTCATATGGGTAGCAATAGTTTTTGCTACAGTTAATACATATTGTAAGTCTGCAGAGCCATCTTCATCTGGAGGGGTTCCAACAGCAATAAAGAATATCTCTTTATTGATTATTGCTTCTTTTGCATCAGTGGTAAAGTGTAAACGACTAGCTTGATAATTAGCTTTAACTAAGCCATCTAAGCCTGGTTCAAAGATAGGTAAAATCCCTTTCTTTAAATTTTCTATTTTAGTGGGATCAACATCTACACAAGTAACATCATGGCCTATTTCTGCTAAAACGGTTCCTTGTACTAAACCTACATACCCTGTACCAAAGACTGTAATATTCATAGTGTATTTTTACTCACTATTTAGGTTAAAAAGAAATAGGCGTTAAAATCGCTGCTTAACAATATACCTATGGTAATTAAAAAATTATACCATTGGGTTAATTTAATATTAAAAAACTTTCATCGTTTTGTGATAGATTAATAAAACTTGTTATTAATGAAGAAGTAAGATGAAAAGGATTTACTATTATTTATTGTTTTTACTCTGTTTCGCAATAACTGCTGAAGCAAGTATTCACTATTGTGTGGACTCTCAGGGACAACGTATTTTTTCTGATAAACCCTGTTCAGAAACAATGATGGGAGAGGGTGATGTAACTAGTTATGAACAAGGACAGGGAAGTTTGGAGTTACAAAAAATACCTATTGTGGTAGATGATACGGTTGCAGACAAAATACGCTATCGCATGTCACCCGCACAAATTAGGAAAAAGTATTGTGCTAAATATGATCAAGTTCAACGTAATCGCCTTGTGCAGACTAAACAAGTCGTATTAGGAATGTATCTAGCAGATGTTATTAAAGTGTGGGGAGCACCTATAGCCTCTGATGGTAATAAAGTATTGTTCCAAGATGATAATGATGAAATGGTGACAATTTCTTTACTAGAAGGATGTGTTATTAATATTCGGCATGATTATATGGATAGTGATGAAGAATTTTTTTATGAAGAACAACCTATTGAAGATAATATAAATTAACTGTATGAGAATAGCATTAATCGCTTTGATTTTTGGCTTATTATCCATTCGTTTTTTTCCTGCGTTACCCTCACTTTCAGTTTGTATCCTATTGGTTTGTGTGGGGCTAACTTTATTACCTTGGCGACTTTATCCACTAGGCATGCTGTTAATAGGTATTGCATGGGGATGTTATGGAGCAACTCAAACCATTAATGATCGTTTAAAACCAGAGTTAGATGGTAAAACAATATGGATAGAGGGCACTGTATCTGGTTTACCAGAACAATCTGAACAGGTTGTCCGTTTTCAATTAAAAAATGCTACAACAAAAGATATTCAGTTACCTACCAATATAAGGCTTGCTTGGTATAAAGGTGAACAAGTAGCTACTGGGGAGTATTGGCGTCTACAAGTAAGATTAAAATACCCTAGAGGAACAGTTAATCCGTATGTTTTCGACTATGAAGCATGGTTAACAGCCAAGCATATTGGTGCAACAGGTACTGTTAAACAAGCACAACGTTTACAAGAGAGCTCTAATATTATTAACTGGCGTTATCAACTACGCCAAAAGATGCTAGCACAAGATACTGCTAATCAAACAGCAGGATTAATTGCCCTAGTACTAGGTGATGGTTCTGCATTGTCTAGAAGTCAATGGCAAGTATTACAAGAAACGGGTACTGTCCATTTAATGGTTATTTCAGGGCAGCATATTACGTTATTAGCAGGATTTCTGTATTTTTTTGTAGCTAGTTTAGTACGTTTAGGGTGGTGGCCTAAAAGGCTACCGTGGTTACCTGTAGCTTGTGGTTTGGCTATGTCTGGTGCTTTAGCTTATGGTTTATTGGCAGGATTTGAAGTGCCTGTACAGCGTGCCTGTATTATGTTGGCACTAGTATTGTTATGGCGTTTAAGGTTTCGTCATTTAGGGGTGGTCACACCGTTTTTAATGGCTTTGGCTATTGTTCTTATCACAGATCCTTTAGCCAGTTTACAAGCTGGTTTTTGGTTATCGTTTAGTGCCGTAGCTATCTTATTATTGTTACTTTCAGGTCGATTGAATCATAACAACTGGTGGTTAAGTGCTGTAAAAGTTCAGTGGGCAATTACCATAGGTTTAATACCTGTACTATTGGTTTTGCTATTGCCTGTTAGTTTAACTGGCCCAATTGCCAATTTAATAGCAGTACCGATTGTTAGTTTTATTATTGTACCATTTGCATTATTAGGAACTTTGTTAATAGATATTCCTTATGTAGGCACACTATTTCTTTGGTTAGCAGGTTATGCTTTAAAGTTACTTTTTATTATTTTGACCTTTATTGCTGAAGTGGTACCTGCTTGGATAGCCCCAATGCCTCCTTGGTGGAGTTTTATATTAGCTTTTTTAGGTGTATTTTTAATATTGTTACCAAGAGGTGCATTACTTCGAGTATTTGGCATAGTTTTTTGTTTGCCATTATTTTTTGTTAACACGGTTAATATTAAAGAAAATCAAGCAGAAGTAACGGTATTTGATGTAGGGCAAGGATTATCAGTATTAGTGAGAACTAAAAATCATAGCTTGTTATATGATACAGGTCCCAGTTTTGGTGATTTTAATTTGGGGGAAAGAATTATTGCTCCTTCTTTACAGCGACAAGGAGTTAAACTACTTGATAAAGTGATTGTTTCTCATGCGGATACTGACCATGCTGGTGGACTACAGGCAATTAGCAAACGATTAACTATTCAAGAGTTAATAAGTGGTGAGCCAGATAAATTGGTGAGCGAATTAATGATTAACCCTTGTCAAAATAGTAGTTGGGAGTGGGATGGAGTAAAGTTCTTATTATGGCAGTGGTCAGAAGCAACAAATGGTAATGATGCCTCTTGTGTATTATTAGTGGAAGCGAATGGTGAGAAATTATTATTAACAGGTGATATTTCTCGTAAAGCTGAACAAGCTTGGTTTGCAGAAAATAATAGGCAAGTTAATTGGCTGTTGGCGCCACACCATGGTAGTAAGAATAGTTCATCATGGAACTTTTTAGCCGCTACGAAGCCTCAGTATATAATTGTTTCAAGAGGATGGTTAAATCCATTTAATCATCCAAATTTAGCCACTTTGGCGCGTTACCAAAAAGTGAGTGCTAAGGTTGAGGATACAGCACTAACAGGTGCTTTACAGATTAACTTAGGTGCGTTTCAATCTGCTACAAGGCAGCGTGATACAAAATATTTTTGGCGAAAACGATGACATCAGTTTATTATTATGAGTTAGCCTTGTGATAAAGTTGTCATTTTAATAAGGGAGCGTAAAAACTGTGTGGGAATTAGTTAAAGCAGGTGGGATCATGATGTTCCCGCTAATCCTTTGCTCTATTGTAGCAATGGGTATCATTATTGAGCGACTGATTGTTTTAAGAACAACAAAGGTGGCGCCTGCTCCACTC